>JANOJJ010000340.1:0-8757 GCA_031408155.1 Rubrivivax sp. | reverse complement strand
CGGATGGCCTGAACCTGGGCAGCATTACCGAGACGCTGAACCGCCACGGTGCGCAAAGCCTGATGGTGCAAAAGTTTTTGCCCGAAATTGTCAAGGGCGACAAGCGCGTGCTGCTGATCGGCGGCAAGCCGGTTCCCTTCTGCCTGGCGCGCATCCCGCAGGGCAGCGAGATCCGCGGCAACCTGGCCGCCGGAGGCAAGGGAGTGGCGCAGCCGCTGGCCGCTGCCGACCGCCGCATCGCCGAGGCGCTGGGCCCGGTGCTGGCAGCGCGCGGATTGCTGCTGGTCGGACTGGACGTGATCGGCGACAGCCTGACCGAGATCAACGTGACGAGTCCGACTTGCTTCCAGGAAATCATGCAGCAGACCGGCTTCGACGTGGCCGCGATGTTC
This sequence comes from Rubrivivax sp., assembly GCA_031408155.1. Lineage (GTDB taxonomy): Bacteria > Pseudomonadota > Gammaproteobacteria > Burkholderiales > Burkholderiaceae_C > Rubrivivax. The sequence goes on along the minus strand of JANOJJ010000340.1, from coordinate 8,365 downwards.
ATCGACGCGCTGGAGGCGGCGGTCAAGTGAATCCCCCCGAAGCGCCTTCGGCGTCTGCTTGATGCCGCCGGATTCAGGCGACGAGGGTCGCGCCAGCCACCAGGGGAAACTGAAGTGAATCTGTCCGAACTGCTGAGTGACGGTGCGCGCTTTGCGCCGGAGTATCGCGGCGGCCTGAGCAGCCACCTGCCGATGGCGCTGGTTGCCTTGCATCGGCTAGGGGCCGACGACCAACGGCTGACCGCCTGGTACGAACGTTATGCAGCGCGCTTGCCGAGCGCCCCTGCCGCCGAAACTTGGGTCGCGGGCGATGCCTGGCCGGGCCGCCTGGGCAACCCGGCGGCCTGGGCCAGCTACCGCTCGCTGTTCGCCGAGTGGCTGCTGCACGAAAGCGCCACCGAGGTGCTGAACCAGGTCTTGCCGCAGCTGATGCCGGGCTGCGCCGCGGCGGCGTTCCACGGTCCGATCCGGCTGGCCTATGCGGCGCGGTCGGCCCACGTCGGTGAACTGGCCGATGCGCTGGCCTACTGGGCCTGCCGCTGGCTGCGGCTGGGGCCCTTGCCGCCGGCGCCGGGCCGCGAGTCCGACCCCGAGCGTTTGCTGCGTCGCCTGCAGGCAGGCCAATCGAGCCAGGGCCTGATCGTCGACCGCATGCGCACTGCGGCCGGCAGCGCCGCCCTGCACGCCCAGGTGGCCCGTCTCGCGATCGACGAGCGCACGCTCGAGCGGCTGGCCCGGGCCTCGGCCAAGGCCTATGCCGGCAGCGGCAACTTCACCGCGCTGCACCTGCTGACGGCCTGCCACGCCATGCGGCTGCTGCAGATCTTCATCGACGACAAGGCAACCGCGCTGCGCTGGTTCTGGCAGGCCTGGGCCTGCGGCGTGGTGGCCGCACGGTTGCAGCGGCTGCCAGCGGCGCCGCTGCTGGCGTGGGACCGCATCGTGCGAGCCGCGCTATCGAGCGACGACGAGCATGTGGTCAAGCTGGTCGACAGCTGCCGCGAGCAAGAGCGCGCTTATGGCGGGGACGACTGGCGGCAGGCGGCGTCGCGCGCGCTGGCCGGCGGCTGATCAGCACCTGGGCGCGGGGGAAGGCGGGTGCCGCGACAATCGATGTCATGGCCCTGCTGACCCTCACCAATGCCCACCTCGCCTACGGCCATGTGCCCTTGCTCGACGGTACCGATTGCGCGCTCGAGTCCGGTGAACGGGTCGCGCTGATCGGCCGCAACGGCAGCGGCAAGTCCTCGCTGCTGAAGATCCTGGCCGGGCTCGACCGGCCCGACGACGGGGTGCTGCAGATCCAGTCGGGCGTGCGCCGTGTCTACGTCGCGCAGGAGCCGTTGTTCCAGGCCGGGACCACCGTCTTCGACGCCGTGGCCGAAGGCGTGGCCGAGGCGCGCGCGCTGCGCGAACGCTACGAGGCTCACGCGCCCGACGAAGACCTCGATGCCCTGCAAACAGGGCTCGAAGCGCTGGGCGGCTGGACCTGGGAGCAGCGCGTGACCGAAGCGCTGCAGCGCCTGCATCTCGACGCCGACGAGCCCGTCGACGCGCTGTCGGGCGGCACCAGGAAACGCGTCGCGCTGGCGCAGGCACTGGTGGCCGCACCCGACGTGCTGCTGCTCGACGAGCCGACCAACCACCTCGACATCGACGCCATCGAATGGCTGCAGGAGCTGTTGAACACGTGGCGCGGCGCGCTCGTGCTGATCTCGCACGACCGCGCCTTCATCGACGCCGTGGCCACGCGCATCGTCGAGCTCGACCGCGGCCAGTTGCGCAGTTATCCCGGCACCTTCGTCGCCTTCCAGGCCGCCAAGGAGCGCGAGCTCGAGAACGAGGCGCTGGCGGCAGCGCGCGCCGACAAGCTGCTGGCGCAGGAAGAGGTGTGGATCCGCAAGGGCGTCGAAGCCCGCCGCACGCGCAGCGTGGGCCGGGTCGCGCGGCTGGTCAAGCTGCGCGAGCAGCGTGCGCATCGGCGCGACGAACTCGGCCAGGTGCGGCTGGAGCTCGACGCCGGGTTGCCGCCGGGCAAGATCGTCGCCGAGCTGAAGGACATCGGCATGCGCTACGGCGACCGCCTCCTGATCGACCGCTTCAGCGCCACCATCCTGCGTGGTGACAAGGTCGGCCTGATCGGCCCCAACGGCTGCGGCAAGACCACGCTGTTGAATCTCATCCTCGGTGAGTTGCAGCCCACGTCGGGCAGCGTGCGCCAGGGCAGCAAGCTGCAGGTGGCCTACTTCGACCAGATGCGTGCGGCGCTGAACCTCGATGCGACCCTGGTCGACACCATCAACCCGGGCAGCGAATGGATCGAAATCGGCCAGCCGCCCAAGGTCTCGCGCAAGCATGTGATGAGCTACCTGGGCGACTTTCTCTTCTCACCCGAGCGCGCCAACTCGCCGCTGCGCACGCTGTCGGGGGGTGAGCGCAACCGCGTGCTGCTGGCGCGCCTGTTCGCGCTGCCGGCCAACGTGCTGGTGCTCGACGAGCCGACCAACGACCTCGACATCGACACCCTTGATTTGCTGGAAGAACTGTTGCAGAACTATGCCGGCACGGTGTTCCTGGTCAGCCACGACCGGCGCTTCCTCGACAACGTGGTGACCAGCACCATCGCATGGGAAGGTGACCCTGCCTTCGGCGGCCGGCCTGGCCTGTGGCGTGAATACGAAGGCGGCTACGAGGACTGGAAGCTGCAGCGGGCACGCTCGCGCGCGTTGGCCGAAGCCGCTGCGCCTGCGAGCGCGCTTGCGCCCAAGCCGGCTGCGGCCGATGCCGATCGGCCGACCAGCGCGCGCACCAAGCTCAGTTACAAGGAGCAGCGTGAACTCGATGCGCTGCCAGCGCTCATCGAGGCGCTGGAGGCCGAACAGACCGGCCTGGCCGAACGCCTGGCCAGCGGCGAGCTCTACGTCAACCAGGCGCAGCGCGTGCCGGCACTGCAGGCGCGGCACGACGCAATCGAGGTCGAACTGCTCGCGGCGCTGGAGCGCTGGGAAGCGCTGGCCAGTCGCTGAGAGGCTGAGCAGCCAGCGCTTCAGCGCGAGCCGCTGAACCAGCCTTCGTTGGTGGCTGCCGGGTGCGTCCGACTGACCATCAGACCGGCCTGCAGGTACAGGCCGTTCAACATGCGCATCGCGCGCGGGCGGTCGAAGCCTGGCCATTCGGCGATCTCGCGCAGGCTGGTGGTCTGGCGCTTGAGCTTGTCACAGGCCGAGGCCAGCGAGCCGCTCAATTCGAGCGTCGACAGATCGAGCGTGGGTGTGATGCGGTAGGCCGCCTGGCCGGCGATCTCAGGCAGCAATTCGTCGCGCGAGCCGCGCAGCGACAACTCCCACAGCAGCCTGCCCAGCGACGCGAAATGGGCGTGCACGTTCGACTGCGCCAGCTTGTTCAGGTCGGGCACAGGCATGTGCGCCTTCTCGACGCGCAGCACTTCCAGATCGGTCAGCTGCAGCTCGAAGAAGCGGGCCATCGGCATCACGCAATGCACCAGGCGGTGGACCGGAAAGACGGTCAGCGCCACCACGTGTTCGCGCAGTTGCAGGTGCACGGTGACGGCATGCGAATGCCGCACCGCGCCGGCCATCACCTCGAGCAGCTCACTTTGCCGGCCCCTTTGCTCGAAGCGCAGCAGGTCCTCGTGCAGCGAAGGGTCGAGCGCCGACAGCCGGCTCGTGATGCGGTCGTCATCAGCGTGCCGATCGTCCTCGATCGAGCGGCGGAAGGCACTTGCTCGTACCAAGTCGGGCGCGTCCGTGGGAAGCGTCGATTCGAAGGTTATCACCGGCATCGAGGTCGTGTGCGATGGTCATGTGCGGCGCACGATGGGCGATCGTACGTCGCTTGGGCCAGGCTAGCGGCCGCCTGTTTCACTTCTCAACAGACAATGCGCGCAGTCGACGCCAGAAGCGTGCGTCCTGCCCGGCGGCGAAATTGATGCGCATGAGCGTGGTCGGGCGTGGTCGGGCGTGGAACAGCGAACCCGGCGCGATCGGGCAGCCTTGGTCCAGCATCACCTGCGCCAGGCGGTCGGTGTCCTGCCCCACGTCGACCCAGCCGAACAGGCCCTGCGGCGGCGACGCGAAGCGAAAACCGGCCTCGCGCACCAACCGAACCGTGCGTGCGCGCACGCTGTCGAGGCGGCCGATCACACGCTCGGCATGGCGGCGCAGGCCACCCTGGTCCAGGCACCAGGACACGGCGTCCTCCAGCGGCGACGGTGTGGTCAGCGTGCCCAGTAGCTTGGTGTCGATGAAGCGCTGCGCCAGTTCGGGCGCGGCGGCAATGTAGCCCACGCGCCACTGTGGCGTCAGAATCTTGGAGAAGCCCGAGATGTAGACCGTGCGTCGCAGCCCGTCGAGCTGAGCCAGTCGGGTGGCGTGCAGCGGCGCCAGCCAGGCGTAGGTGTCGTCTTCGACGACCGTCAGGTCATGGCGCTCGGCCAGGCCCAGCAACTGGTGCGCCGTCGATGGGGCCAGCGAGCCTCCGGTGGGGTTGTGCAACACCGACACGGTGACGTACAGGCGCGGCCGGTGCTCGCGCAGCAGCGCTTCAAGCACCGCCAGGTCGGGCCCGTCGGTGGCGCGAGGCACCGGCAGCAGGCGCAGGCCCAGTCGCGTCAGGCGAGCGAACTCGACCGCCCAGCCGGGCTCGTCGACGAGCACCGCGTCTCCCGCCCGCAGCAGCGTGCGTGAGACGATGTCCAGCGCCTGCGTGGCACCGACGGTGGTGACGACCTGTTCGGCCGCCGCGGCCACGCCGATGTCGGCCAGCCGCCGCGACAGCGACTGGCGCAACGCCAGGCTGCCTGCCGGGTCGCCATAGCGCAGCCACGACTGGGCGGCTGCGGCGCCGGTGGCACGACGCAGCGCGCGCTGCAGCAGGCCGGCGTCGAGCCAGTCTTCCGGCAAGGTGCCCATGCCCGGCGAAGGCGCACCCCCGCGGACCTGGAACATGCTGCGCATCAGCGCCGTAGCGTCCACCGGTGCGGGTGCAGTCGGCAGCACGGCTGGCCGCGCCTGCGCCGCGCGCGGGGTGCGCACGAAGAAGCCGCGCTGCGGCCGCGCCTCGACCAGCCCTTGCGCCTGCAACAGGTCGTAGGCGCCGGCGACGGTGGACGGGCTGACGCGGTGGCGGCCGGCGCAGTCGCGCACCGACGGCAGCCGGGCGCCGGGTGCCAGCAGCCGCTGCTCGATGCGCTCGGCAAAGCGTTGGGCCAGCTGTTCGGTCAGCGTTACGCCGTCGGCACGGGCCAGGGCCGGGCCGGCGTCAGCGGCAGCCATGGGCAGTCGGCCGGCAGGGGTGAGCTTGATCAATCTGTATTGGTGACATCGGCGGACCATCGCCACCTTCTGTGTGGCAAAGTGTACTGGCTCTGTGCCGCTGTGCTGGGCTAGACTGGCCTGATGAGGATGCCTGCCGCCCCGAGCGCAACCAACGCCTCGCGCGGCATCGCGCTCGGCGCCCTGGCGGTGCTGTTCATCGGCCGGCGCATGCCGGCAGGAGCGATGTGATGCGATGCCTGGGTGTGCTCGGTGGCATGAGCTGGGAATCGACGTTGCTGTACTACCGGCTGCTCAACCAGGGCGTGGCTGCCCGCCTGGGCGGCCTGCACAGCGCGAGCATGGTGCTGCACAGCGTGGACTTCGCTCCGCTGGCCGCACTGCAGGCCGCCGCTGACTGGCGCCGCGCGGCGCAGCTGCTGATCGCCGCCGCAAGGGGCCTGCGCGCGGCCGGTGCCGACGGCCTGGTGCTGGCGACCAACACCATGCACAAGGTGGCGTCCGACATCGAGCGCGCCGCGGGCCTGCCGCTGCTGCACATCGCCGACGCCACCGGCGCTGCGCTGACGGCAGCCGGCCTGACGCGGGTCGGACTGCTCGGCACGCGCTTCACGATGGACGACCCCGACATCGTGCTGCGCCGGTTGCGCGAGCGGCATGGGCTGCAGGTGCTGCTGCCGGGCGACGACGACCGGGCCGAGGTGCACCGCGTGATCTACGACGAACTGTGCCGCGGCGTGGTGCTGGATCGCTCGCGCCAGGCCTATCTGGCGGCGATCGACCGCCTGCGCGCGCAGGGAGCACAAGGCGTGATCCTCGGCTGCACCGAGATCACGCTGCTGGTCGACGCCGCCTGCAGCCCGCTGCCGGTGTTCGACAGCACGGCGCTGCACGCTGCGGCCGCCGTGGACTGGATGTTGAGCGATGTCGACGCCGACGTCGAAAAAGGAGACCGAGCATGAGCTGGACCCTGGCTCGACGCGCCGCGCTCGGACGGGTGTTGCACGGCGCCCTGCAGGAGGCGCAGGCATGAAGCGCAGGTTCCATCAGCTCGATGTTTTCAGCGCGCTGCCGCTGAAGGGCAATCCGCTGGCCGTGGTGCATGCGGCCCAGGGGCTGGGCGATGACACCATGGCGGCCTTCGCGCGCTGGACCAATCTGTCGGAAACCACCTTCTTGCTGCCTCCCACCGCAGCCGGTGCCGACTATCGGGTGCGCATCTTCACGCCCTTTGCCGAGCTGCCGTTCGCCGGCCACCCCACGCTGGGCAGCTGCTGGGCCTGGCTGGCGGCGGGCGGGCGGGCGCGGCAGCCGGGCGTGGTGGTGCAGCAATGCGAGGTAGGGCTGGTGCGCATCCGCCGTGACGGGCAACGGCTGGCCTTTGCGGCCCCGCCCCTGCGGCGCAGCGGACCGCTCGAGCCGGAGCGCCTGGCCAGCATCGTGCGTGCGCTGGGTCTGGACGAGGGCGACGTGCTGCACCACCAGTGGGTCGACAACGGCCCGGGCTGGTGTGCGCTGATGCTGCGTTCGGCAGCGCAGGTGCGTGCGCTGCGCGTGGACTGGCCGTTGCTGGGCGACGTCAAGCTCGGGGTGATCGGCGCGCAGCCGCCGGGTCAGGACACGGCCTTCGAGGTGCGGGCCCTGTTCAGCGGCATCGAGGACCCGGTCACCGGCAGCCTCAATGCCAGCCTGGCGCAATGGCTGATCGGTGCCGGGCTGGCCCCTGCTGCCTACGTGGCCGCGCAGGGCAGCGCACTCGATCGCGACGGCCGCGTGCATGTGCAGGCCGAGGGCGACACGATCTGGGTCGGCGGCGACGTCGTTGCCTGCATCGAGGGCGAGGTCGCGCTGTGAGCGGGCGCGGGCGGGGCCGCCGGGCGACCCGCTTCGCGGGCCGGCGCTTGCAGGTATCGTCGGCATCCGGCCCGTCCCGGCAGGCGGTGTTCAGCATCCGCGCGGGCACGTGATGCCGCAACCGTTATGACCGACGAACTGTTCCGCGAAGACGCCACCCTGCAGCGCTGCGAAGCCACCGTGCTGGCGGTCGACGAGTCGGGCATCGTGCTCGACCGCACGGTGTTCTATCCGCTGGGCGGCGGCCAGGCCGCCGACAGCGGCACGCTGGTCACGCCCGATGGCCGCTGCGTGTCCATCATCGACACCCGCAAGCACAAGGAACGGCCGGGCGCGATCGCCCATCTGCCGGCGCCGGATGCACCACTGCTGCGGGTGGGCGATCGCGTCACCGCCACCCTCGACGCCGCGCGTCGCAGCGCCCACATGCGCTTCCACACCGCCACCCATCTGCTGTGCGCGCTGGTGCCGCACGCGGTGGACGGCTGCAGCATCACTGCCGGTTATGCGCGGCTGGATTTCCACATGAGCGAGCCGCTGGACAAGGACGCCCTGACCGCCGGCATCGCGCGCCTGGTGGCTGGAGCCCACCCGGTGCGCCACCGCTGGATCAGCGAAGACGAACTCGATGCCAACCCGCAACTGGTGCGCAGCATGAGCGTGCAGCCGCCGCGCGGCCTGGGCCGGGTGCGCGTGCTCGAGATCGAAGGCGTCGACCTGCAGCCCTGCGGTGGCACGCACGTGGCCAACACCGCCGAGGTGGGCGCGGTGGTGGTCACCAAGATCGAGAAGAAGTCAGCCATGACCCGCAGGGTCGTGCTCGGCTTCGCCGAGCCGGGCGCAAGCCCGGGCTGACTTCTGGGGTGCACTCCTGTGCGCGCAGCGCACGTGATGTGCAAACCAAGAAGAGCGCGATGTCCCGCCGCGTGGTGCTGGGCTTCGCAGCATGAAGAAGGGCCTGCTCGCGCAGGCCTCTTGTGGGTCAGGCGCAAGGCCGGGTCATCTGCCGTAGACCTTGCCGAACAACTGCCAGGTCTTGCCGTCGAAGCGGGCCAGCTGCTCGCGCTCGATCGGGTAGAAGTCGTCCGGCCCGGTCTTCACGTTCACGCCCGGCAGCAGCATCGGCAAGGTGATGTCCAGGCTGGCGGCCTGCTTCATGATGTTCTCGCCCCGGCGGACAAGATCGCGGGCTTTTACATGGGGCCGGACGGCTACGT
>JANOJJ010000323.1:0-2648 GCA_031408155.1 Rubrivivax sp. | reverse complement strand
AGATCGCGCCGCACGCCGCGGCGTGGGACAAGTCGCACCAGTTCCCGCACCTGCAGTTGAAAGGCCTGGCCGCACTCGGCTGTTACGGCGTGGCCGTGCCCACCGACTGGGACGGCGCGGGACTGGACTACCTGGCGTTGGCGGTGATCCTGGAAGAGATCGCCGCTGGCGACGGCGCCACCAGCACCGTGGTCAGTGTCAACAACTGCCCGGTCTGTTCGATCCTGCTGGGCTTCGGCAACGCCGAGCAGAAGGAGCGCTGCCTCAAGCCGCTGGCGCGCGGCGACATGTTGGGCGCGTTCTGCCTGACCGAGCCGCATGTGGGCTCGGAAGCGGGCGGACTCAAGACCACCGCGGTGCTGGAGCGTGACCACTACGTGATCAACGGCGTCAAGCAGTTCATCACCAGCGGCAAGAACGGCGACCTGGCGATCGTGATGGCGGTGACCGACAAGGCCGCGGGCAAGAAAGGCATCAGCGCCTTTGTGGTGCCGACCTCGAGCCCCGGCTACACGGTGGCGCGCATCGAGGACAAGATGGGCCAGCACGCCAGCGACACGGCGCAGATCAACTTCGACAACTGCCGCGTTCCGGCCGCCAACCTGCTGGCCGACGAAGGCATGGGGCTGAAGATCGCGCTGTCGGGGCTGGAAGGCGGACGCATCGGCATCGCGTCGCAGTCGGTCGGCATGGCGCGTGCCGCCTTCGACGCCGCGCTGGCCTACAGCAAGGAACGCCGCAGCTTCGGCCAACCGATCTTCCAGCACCAGGCGGTGCAGTTCAAGCTGGCCGAGATGGCGATGAAGATCGAGGCCGCGCAGCAACTGATCTGGCACGCCGCGGCGCTCAAGGACGCCGGCCGGCCGTGCCTGAAAGAGGCCGCGATGGCCAAGCTCTTTGCCAGCGAGATGGCCGAGAGCGTGTGCTCGGCCGCGATCCAGGTCTTCGGCGGTTACGGCTACGTCAGCGACTTCCCGGTCGAGCGCATCTACCGCGACGTGCGCGTGTGCCAGATCTACGAAGGCACGAGCGAGGTGCAGAAGATCTTGATCGGGCGCGCGCTGGCGTAGGCCGGCTGGCGTAGGCCGGCCATGGAAAGTCTTGTCGCCAGCGCCGCCCTGCAGGCCGGTCGCCGATCGAACGCCACGCCGGATCAAGCCGGGCCTGCGGCACTCAAGCGGGCGCAAACGGCCAGCCCGCCGAGTGCCGGGGACCGTTCCAGGCGCAACTCCATCGCGTGCGCGGCCGCGATCCGGCGCACGATCGACCAGCCCAGGCCGCTGCCCGGCTCGCCCTGGCCGAGCACGCGAAAGAAGCGTTCGCCCAGGCGCGCCCGGTCGGCGTCGGCCAGGCCGGGGCCGCTGTCTTCGACGACGAGCTGCGTCGCCCCTGCCGCCTGCGTAAGCGTCAGTCGCACCATCGCGCCCGCCGGGCTGTAGCGCACGGCGTTGTCGAGCAGGTTGCGCAGCAGCACGGCGAGCAAGGTCTCGTTGCCCGCCACCAGGCAGGCGCTGTCGGCCCGCAGCTCGAATTGTTGGCCCTTGTCGATCGCCCTCGGTGCGATTTCGGCCGCCACCTGCCGCGCCAGCGCCGACAGGTCGACCGCGGACTGGCCCAAGCTGGCGTCGGCCTCCAGCCGCGCCAGCGTCAGCAACTGCTCGACCAGCCGGGTGGCGCGGTCGCAGCCTTCGAGCGTGGCGTTCAAGGCATGCGCACGCAGCTCGCTATCGGCCTCGCCCAGCGCCACCTGAGCCTGGGCGCGGATGGCGGCGATCGGTGTGCGCAGTTCGTGCGCGGCGTCGGCGGTGAAGCGGCGCTCGGCTTGCAGCAGCGCGGCGATGCGTGCGAACAGGCCGTTGAGCGCGGCCAGCAGCGGCTGCAGTTCGCTCGGCGCCTGCGGCAGGTCCACCGGCTGCAGAGCGTGCGGCTGGCGCTGAGCCAGCTGCGCGCCGAGCCGGCGCAACGGGGCGGTGCCGCTACGCACGGCCCACCAGGCCGCAAACGCCAGCAGCGGCAAGGCCAGCACCAGCGTCAGGCCCAGGCCGCGCAGCACGGCGACCAGGATGTCGCTGCGCGAGTCGAGCTGCTCGCCGACGTAGACCTGCACGTCGCGCTCGGCGCCTTCGGCCGTGAACACGCGCCAGGGTTCGCGATCGATCGTGATGGTGCGAAAGCCCGTGCGAAAGGGCTCGCCGGGCGGCTGCATGGCCTGCAGCGGCGCGTTCGACGAGTGCATCGACAGCCGCCCCGCGTGCCAGACCTGGAACGCGACCTTGGGCGCGTACCTGTGCAGCCTGGGTGCGTCCACCGCATGGTCGTCGTCATCGTCGTCGTCGTTGCGCGTCTGCTGCACCACCAGCAGCGCAGCCGCCTGCGCCAGATGGCCGTCGAGCAGCTCGTCGAGTTCGTGCCGCGCATCGACGGCGGTCATTGCCGCGGCCACGATCCAGGTCAGTGTCACCGCGCCCAGCACCAGGGCCAGCAGCCGGCCCTGCAGCGAGCGCGGGGCCCAGTTCATGGGGCCCAGCTCATGGGCTCGCTTGCGCGCGCGGCATGCTGTAACCCACGCCGCGCACGGTCTGGATCAACTCGGGCCTGAGCTTCTTGCGCAGGTGGTGGATGTGCACCTCGACCGCGTTGCTTTCGAC
>JANOJJ010000316.1:0-7044 GCA_031408155.1 Rubrivivax sp. | reverse complement strand
GCTGCCTGCACCACGGGCACGATGAGCAGTTGCGCAATGCGCTCCATCGGTTGCACCGTGTACGCGACTTGCGAGCGGTTCCAGCAGCTCACCATCAGCGGGCCCTGGTAGTCGCTGTCGATCAGGCCGAGCAGATTGCCGAGCACGATGCCGTGCTTGTGGCCCAGGCCGGAGCGCGGCAGGATCATCGCGGCCAGGCCCGGGTCACCGATGTGGATCGCCAGCCCCGTCGGGATCAATGCGCTCTGGCCGGGCTCGAGCAGCAGCGGCGCGTCCAGGCAGGCGCGCAGGTCCAGCCCGGCGCTGCCCGGGGTGGCGTAGGCCGGCAGTTGGTCCGCCATGCGGTCGTCGAGCACCTTGACGTCGATGCTGGTCATGCGGATCTTGGCGTGAAGCGCTCGGCGATCTCACGCACCAGTTCGCGCGCAAGGTCGAGCTTCGATGCCGCCGGCAGTTCACGTTCACCGTTCGCGTCGACCAGCACCAGCGCGTTGTCGTCGCGGCCGAAGGTGGCCGGCCCGAGGTTGCCCACCACCAGCGGCACGCCCTTGCGCTGCAGCTTCTCGCGCGCGTGGCGCACCAGGTCGTGGCTCTCGGCGGCAAAACCCACGCACCAGGGCCGCTGGTCGGCCGGCAGGCGGGCCACGGTGGCCAGGATGTCGGGGTTCTCGGTCAGCTCGAAGGCCGGCGGTCGGCCGCTGCCGTCCTTCTTGAGCTTGTGCTCGCCGGCAACGGCAGGTCGCCAGTCGGCCACCGCCGCGGTGGCGACGAAGACATCGTGCGCGGCGGCCTGCGGCAGCACCGCGTCGTACATCTGGCGTGCGCTGGTGACGTCGATGCGCGTCACGTGGCGCGGTGTCGGCAAGTGCACCGGCCCGGCCACCAGCGTGACGCGTGCGCCGGATTCGGCCGCCGCTCGCGCAATGGCAAAGCCCATCTTGCCGCTCGAATGGTTGGTGATGGCGCGCACCGGGTCGATCGCCTCGAAGGTCGGCCCGGCGGTGATCAGCACGCTGCGCCCGGCCAGACGCTTGGGCTGGAAGAACGCGATCAGCTCGTCGCGCAGCTCGCTAGCTTCGAGCATGCGGCCGTCGCCCACTTCGCCGCAGGCCTGGTCGCCGGCCGCGGGGCCGAGCACGGTGGCCCCGTCAGCGCGCAACTGAGCCACATTGCGTTGCGTGGCCGGGTGGGCCCACATCTCGCGGTTCATCGCCGGCGCCACCAGCAGCGGGCAGCGCTCGGCCGGGCGCGCCAGGCACAGCAGGCTCAGCAACTCGTCGGCGCGGCCCTGCGCCAGCTTGGCGATGAAGTCAGCACTGGCCGGCGCCACCAGGATCGCATCGGCCTGGCGCGACAGGTTGATGTGCGCCATGGTGTTGGGTTCGCGCGGGTCCCACTGGCTCAGGTAGACCGGGCGACCAGACAGCGCCTGCATCGTCACCGCGGTGATGAACTGCGTTGCCGCTTCGGTCATCACCACCTGCACGCTGGCACCGACCTTGACCAGTTCACGCACCAGCTCGGCCGACTTGTAGCAGGCGATGCCGCCGGACAGGCCGAGCACGACGTGTTTGTGCTGCAGGTCGGGAAGGCTCGACATGGGGCGCGACTCTATCAGCGCTGCGGCGAGTGCTTCAGGCGGTCTGGCCATGACACTTCTTGAACTTCAGCCCGCTGCCGCAGGGGCAGCGGTCGTTGCGCCCGGTCTTGGGCTCGGCCTGCCGCGGGGCCGGGCGCGGTGCATGGTCGAGCCACCACAGGCGCAGGTCCTGGATCGCGAAACAGGCTTCGTCGAGCAGGTCTTCGCGCGTGGCCAGCTTGCCTTTCCAGAAGTGTTCGACATGGGCCTTGAAGGCATCGTCGTCGTCGAGCTGCAGCAGCACGGTTACGTGGTCCAGGATCTCTTCGTAGGCGGCGAGGTCTTCGTCGGTGGCGTCGAGCGGATCCTTCCAGTCGTCGGCGAAGTCCTCGATCGCGTCGAGGAAGCCCAGCGCCCACAACGCACCGGTATGCAACTCAGCGGCCTCAGCGGCCGGCATGCCTTCTTCCTTGGCCAGTTCATCACGCGCGGCCTGGTCCCACAGCGAAACCCGGGGCTGCAGGCGCAAGGCCTCGGGCTCGGCGAGCAAGGTCTCGGGGTCGAGGTGGTCGGCCAGCACGCGCATGCGCGCGGCCAGCGCTTGCTGCGCCTGGGCGGTGTCTTCGGGGTCGCTGAAGGCACGCTCGAAGGCGTCGCCGGCCAGCCGCGGCAGCCACTCATCGATGGCCACGGTACGCGGCCCGGCGGCCAGCGCGGTGAGGTAGCCGTCGACCCATTCGGCTTGCACACGTGGATTGAATCCGCCCAGACGATGGCAGACCGTGTCGAAGGCTTCGAGTTCGGCGTCAGTGCTGTCGATGATCTTCACGCTGGGCGGCCGGATGCGAACGAGGGTGCCGAGCCTACTGCAGGTCGCCATCCGGCAGGACGCTTGGCCGCAAGGTCACGCGACGCTGGGCGGACGGGGGTGCAGTCGAGCCATGAAGTGAGCGTCGGCGAAGGCCCCGTTGCGCAGCGCATAGGCGCGGTGGGTGCCCTCATGGTCGAAGCCCAGGCTTCGATAGAGCTTGATCGCGCGTTCGTTGTCGACAAATACCGTCAGCTCGATGCGCAGGATCTGCGCCCATTGGTCGGCGTAGTCGCACAGCGCCTGCATCAGCATGCGGCCCACGCCCTGCCCTTGCGCCTCGGGCTCGATCGAGATGCCCAGCATCGCAGCGTGGCGGCGCCGAAGCGCGGCGCCAGCCGGGTGCAGCCCGGCACTGCCCACCATCCTGCCGCCTCGCTCGGCCACCAGCACGAAGTCGGTCTTGCCCGGCTGGTCGTTGTCGGCCAGTATCTGCCGCCAGCGTTCGGCACTGCCATAGGGCAGCTGCATCAGGTTGGGCTGCACCTCGGGGTGGCTGTTGATGCGGGCGAACTCTGTCGCGTCGGCAGGGGTGGCACGGCGCAGCGTGGTGGGCTCGTGTTGCACGGGTCTCTCCTTGGGGGTTGCGGAGGTCTGAAAAAGAACAAGGCCCGCGGGTGGCGGGCCTTGGGTGCAGGGAAAACCTGCTTCGATGGCCCTAACGACGCAGTCGTTGCTGCAGCATGCAGGCGCCGACCCGAATGCCGAATCTCTGCACGGCAGCGCACGGGTGATGCCGGTGATGCGGCTGATGGGGGCAACGAACGACGAAGCGCTTGGACATGACCGCAGTGTCGCTGCGCGCCATGCGTCGCGTCAAGCCATCGGGTGTGCCACCGTCCACCGCCCGCATCGCAGCGCCAGCGCCTGCTCCAGCCGCTGCGCGCGAGCACCACGCGGCCGCCCGCGGCCGCCCGCAGGGGGATGTCCACCAGCCAGGCAAAGGCGGCGGCGGCGGGCCGGCTGAACATCCGCAGTCAACCGGCGTCAGCCTGACCGGCGACAATCCGCGGCATGAGTACCGCCCCTGCATCCCCGGTCCATTGGCGCAGCCTGCTGCTGCCGGTCGTCGCGATGGCGCTGGTGATCGTGCTGTCCAACGTGACCGTGCAGTACCCCATCAACGCCTGGCTGACCTGGGGCGCTTTCACCTATCCACTGGTGTTCCTGGTCAGCGACCTGACCAACCGTGCCATCGGCCCCGCAGCCGCGCGGCGCGTGGCCTGGATCGGTTTTGCGCTGGCGGTGCTGGTGTCGGGTGCGCTGGCGCCGTGGCGCATTGCGTTGGCCTCGGGCACTGCCTTCATCGTGTCGCAGGCGCTGGACATCGTGGTCTTCAACCGCTGGCGTCGCGCCAGCTGGTGGAAGGCACCGCTGATCGGCTCGCAGGTGGCATCGGTGGTCGACACCGGCGTCTTCTTCTTCCTCGCCTTTGCCGGCACCGAGCTCGACTGGCTGCGCCTGGCCGGTGGTGACCTGATCGTCAAGGCCACGATGGCGGTGCTGCTACTGGCGCCCTACCGCGCGCTGCTGCCGCACCTGCAGACCTGGGCTCCGGCACGCTGACCCGCGATGAGCAAGGCCTTCACCAAGGAAGCCGACGGCGACGACGACAAGGAGGAAGCAGCGGCGCTGCCAGCCCTGCCTGCGGGCACGCGCAACTACATCACCCCAGCGGGCTACCGCCGCCTGCGCGCGGAGTTGATGTCGCTGCTGGACAACGAACGGCCCAGGGTTGTCGAGGTCGTCTCGTGGGCAGCCAAGAACGGCGACCGCAGCGAGAACGGCGACTACCTCTACGGCAAGAAACGATTGCGCGAGATCGACCGCCGCATCCGCTTGCTGACCAAGCGGCTGGACATCGCCGAGGTTGCCGACCCCAGTCTGCACCACGGCAGGACCCAGGTCTTCTTTGGCGCCACGGTGACCTACGCCAATGCGCGCGGCGACGAGCGCACCGTCACCATCAAGGGCATCGACGAAGCCGACAGCTTGGCCGGCGAGGTGAGCTGGATCTCGCCGATTGCGCGTGCGCTGCTGAAGGCGCACCAAGGCGACGAGGTGCTGCTGGTCACACCCGGCGGAGTCGAACGCATCGAGGTCCTCGATGTGCGCTATCCCGAGCCTGGCCAGAGCCCATCAGCGCGGTAGCACGCCTGCGCAGCGGCGGTTGAAGTTTGCTTCGAAGCGCCCGAAGTCTGCCTTCTCGCCCGCGGGCAAAGTGGCCAGCGTGGGGCGGCGCAGGTCGCGGATGCGCCGCATCTCCAGGCATGACTCGACCTGGGTCTGCGCCTGCTGCTCCAGGGAACGCCGGCGGACCTGTTCGTCAGCGGCTGAATCGAGGAGCTGGCGGTGCGCCCGCTCTTCCTCGGTCCCGCATTGGTGTTCGTGGCGCTGCTGCAGCGCGTACGAGCGGGCGCCTTCGGTGTCTTCGCCGCCGCCCGATCGCTCGAGCGTGCGCAGCCGGCGCAGGTCTTCGACCAGTTGCCGACAGTTTCGGCCGAGGTAGCGCCAATGCTCGGGCGTGTCCGCCGGCCATGGGTGGGCGCCGGCGAGCACGGGCTTGGCGTCAATCTCGCAGGGGCGATCGCTGTAGTGCACCCGACCCTCACGCGTGCACTTGTAGGCAGGCTGGGCCGGCGCGCTGGCCGGCAGCAACAGGACGCCGAGCAACAGCGCGCCAGCCAACAGGGCGCTGCCCGGCCAGCGCAGTAGGTGGCGGGGTTTCATCGCTTGGAGCTGCCCAGGCTGGGCAGCTCGATGGGTCGAGGCCCGAATTCAGTTTCCGCCAGTCGGTGACGCACGAGCAGCACCGAGCGGTCGATGCCCGAGGTCGGTCTGGCGACCTGCCGCGTCGGCCGGTTCGACCGCCACAGCGCCAGCACTGCCGCCAAGCTTGCCAGGCCCAACCAGGCGCGTTGTACGCGGCCAGCGATCCGCATCGTCGTCCCTCCCATTGAGCCGGTCAGGGCTTGACACGCCAGACGCGCAACACCACCGGGTTGCGACGCAGCGTGCGCAGGACGTCGGCCAGGTGCAACCGGTCGCGCACGCTCAGCAGCAGCCGCAGCTCGGCCGTTTCGGCCGCGGTCTCGGGGCCCATGTCGAGGTGGCGGATGTCGGCTTCGGCCGCGCTGATGGCCGAGGCCACCTGGGCCAGCACGCCCTTGCCGTTGCCGACCAGGGTGACCACGCTGGTTTCGAATGTGCGCGTCAGATCGTCGGCCCATTCGACGTTCATCCAGCGTTCGCTGTCGCGTTCGTACAGGCGCTTGCCGGTGTGGCACTCGGCGGTGTGCACCACCAGGCCCTCACCGCGACCGAGGTAGCCGACGATGCTGTCGCCCGGGATCGGCCGGCAGCAGCTGGCCAATTGCACCGACGCGCCTTCGCTGCCGTCGACGAAGACCACGCCCTGCGTCGGCGCGGCATCGTCCTGGGCGTAGCGGCCGAGGGTCAGCGTCACGGCGTCAGGCCGCGAGCCCCGTTCGCGCATCAGCTGGGTCAGACGCTTGGCCACGATGATCGCGATCTTTCGGCCCAGCCCGATGTCGACCAGCAGTTCGCCGCGGTGGCGGTTGCCGCTCCAGCGCGTGAGCTGCTGCCACAGGGCGACAGCGACCGCGTCGTCGGGCTCTGCGGACGGCAACTGCAGGCCTTCGGCGCGCAATGCCTGGGCGAGCATCTTCTCGCCCATTGCGCGCGACTCTTCCTGCTCCATGTTCTTCAGGTAGTGGCGTATCTTGGACCGCGCGCGGCCGGTACGCACCATGCTGAGCCAGGCCGGGTTGGGCCTGGCGCCGGGCGCGGTGATGACCTCGATCACGTCGCCGCTGCGCAGTTCGGTACGCAGCGCCACCGGCTCGCCGTTGACCTTGGCCGCCACCAGGTGGTCACCGACGTCGGAGTGGATTGCATAGGCAAAGTCCACCGGCGTGGCGCCGCGCGGCAACGCCAGGATCTTGCTCTTGGGCGTGAAGACGTAGACCGCGTCGGGGTAGAGGTCGATCTTGACGTGTTCGAGGAACTCGGCCGCGTCGCGCGTCTCGTCCTGGATGTCGATCAGCGACTGCAGCCAGATCGCGCCGAGTTGCTGGGCATCGTTGACCCCTTTGCCGTTCTTGCCACCCTTTTCGCTGGTCTTGTACAGCCAGTGCGCGGCGATGCCCTTCTCGGCCACGGCGTGCATGGCCTCGGTGCGGATCTGGAACTCCACCGACGTGCCCAGCGGGCTGACCAGCGTGGTGTGCAACGACTGGTACCCGTTGGCCTTGGGGATCGCCACGTAGTCCTTGAAACGCCCCGGTACCGGCTTGTACACCTGGTGCAGCACGCCCAGGGCCAGGTAGCAGTCGGGCAGCGTGGGCACGACGATGCGAAAGCCGAAGATGTCGCTGACCTGCGCGAAGCCGGCGTGCTTTTCGCGCATCTTGCGGTAGATCGAGTAGATCGTCTTCTCGCGGCCCGAGACCTGGACCTTGATCTTCTGCGCGGTAAAGGCCTTGACCACCTCGTCCTGCACGCGCTTCACGATGTCGCGCCGGTTGCCGCGGGCGCGCTGAAGCGCCTTGGAGAGAGCCCCGTGCCGCCAGGGGTA
>JANOJJ010000315.1:0-6871 GCA_031408155.1 Rubrivivax sp. | reverse complement strand
CGCCGTCTTGCCTTGCGACACGCTCTTCAGCTCGGCCTGGATCGCGCGTTCGTTGGCCGAGTCGAGTGCCGACGTGGCCTCGTCGAAGATCAGCAGCGGTGGGTTCTTCAGCAGCGTGCGCGCAATGGCCACGCGCTGCTTTTCGCCGCCGCTGAGCTTGAGGCCGCGCTCGCCGACCATCGTGTCGTAGCCCAGCGGCGTGGCGGCTATGAAGGTATGGATGTGCGCCGCGCCGGCGGCGGCCTCGACCTCGGCGCGGCCGGCACCGGGGCGGCCGTAGGCGATGTTGTATTCGACCGTGTCGTTGAACAGCACCGTGTCCTGCGGCACGATACCGATGCTCTGGCGCAGGCTGGCCTGCGTCACACCGCGGATGTCCTGGCCGTCGATGGTGATCTGCCCGCTGGTCACGTCGTAGAAGCGGTACAGCAGCCGCGCCAGTGTCGACTTGCCGGCGCCCGAAGGACCGACCACGGCCACCGTCTTGCCGGCCGGGATCTCGAAGCTCACGTCGTGCAG
This sequence comes from Rubrivivax sp., assembly GCA_031408155.1. Classification (GTDB taxonomy): domain Bacteria; phylum Pseudomonadota; class Gammaproteobacteria; order Burkholderiales; family Burkholderiaceae_C; genus Rubrivivax. Next base: position 6,352 of record JANOJJ010000315.1, on the reverse strand, counting down.
GATCGGGCGGCTCGGGTCATACGCGAAGTTGACATGCGCGAACCGAACCGCCCCTGCGGACACCCGCAGCGGCAGCGCACCGGTCGCGTCGGCCACCTCGCGGTCGCGTTCGAGGAGCGCGAACATCTTGTCGAGATCGGTCAGGCTCTGCTTGATCTCGCGATAGATCACACCCAGGAAGTTGAGCGGAATGTAGAGCTGGATCATGAAGGCGTTGACCATCACCAGGTCGCCCAGCGTCAGGCGACCGTCGACCACGCCCTGCGTGGCGCGCCACAGCATGGCCACCAGCGCGCTGGCGATGATCAACTGCTGCCCGGTGTTCAGCAGCGACAGCGTGCTCTGGCTTTTCAGCGAGGCGCGGCGCAGCCGCTCGAGGTTGTCGTCGTAGCGCCGGGCCTCGAAGTCCTCGTTGTTGAAGTACTTGACGGTCTCGTAGTTCAGCAGCGAGTCGATGGCACGTGAATGCGCCACCGAGTCGATCTCGTTCATCTGCTTGCGGAACTGCGTGCGCCACTCGGTCAGCGCCACCGTGAAGCCGATGTAGAAAACCAGCGCGATCAGCGTGATGCCGGCAAACCAGGCGTCGAACTTGACTCCCAGCAGCGTCAGCACCAGCGTGACCTCGATCAGCGTGGGCAGGATGCTGTAGATCGAGTACGAGATCAGCGAATGCACCGCGCGCGTGCCACGCTCGATGTCGCGCGTCATGCCACCCGTCTGGCGTTCGAGGTGGAAACGCAGACTCAAGGCGTGCAGGTGGCGAAAGACCTGCAGCGAGATGCTGCGCGCCGTGCCTTCGGTGGCCTTGGCGAAGACCAGCTCGCGCAGTTCGGTGAAGAGCGACGTCGACAGCCGCAGCGCGCCATAGGCGACGATCAGGCCCAGCGGCACCACCAGCAAGGCGGCTGCGGTGTTGTCGGGCTTGATCGCCAGGTTGTCGACCAGTTGCTTGAGCAGCAGCGGCACGCCCACGTTGGCGAGCTTGGCCGCCAGCAGAAAGGCCAGTGCGATGCCCACCCGCCAGCGGTAGCGCCACAGGTAGGGCAGCAGCTTGCGCAGCGTGGCCCAGTCGCTTCGGCTGTTGGCAGGGCCGACCTCGGCTGGTTGCGGCAAGGCCATCGTGCGTCGTCTCATGAAAGAATGCCCAGGTGATCAGCCGATCGGGACTCGTGGAGGTGGCGACCATGGCCAACAGTTCAAGCCCGGCGGCCCCGCGCCTGACCGGGCCCCTGAGTTTGCCCGACGGTGCCGAACTGGTGATGCGCGTGATGCCGATGCCGGCCGACGTCAACGCCAACGGCGATGTCTTCGGCGGCTGGATCATGGCCCAGGTCGACGTGGCCGGCGCCGTGTTGCCGGTGCGCGTGGCACGCGGACGCATCGCCACCGTCGCGGTCAACCAGTTCATCTTCAAGCAGCCGGTCTCGATCGGCGACCTGCTGAGCTTTTATGCGCGCGTCACGCGCGTCGGCAGGACCTCGATCACGGTGCATGTCGAGGTCTATGCTGAACGCGACCCGGTGAACCCGCACGTGGTGAAGGTGACCGAGGCTAACCTGACCTACGTGGCCATCGACGGCCACGGCCAGCCGCGAGCCATCCCGCTAGGCGGCTGATCGTGCAGCTGTCCGCGCCGGCGTGAATATGACCGCTTGCGTCGTTCAGGATTGACGCCATCCGAGGCCATGCACTACGGTCGGGGCATGCAAAGGGTCGCAGGTCGCGGCAGCCACTGAAGGAGCATTTCACCATGGCCACCACTCCCGTCAATCTGTACCGTTCGGTGCGCAAGGAAGACTTTCGCAACGGCGTCACCATCGACGGCGCGCCCGCGCCCGGTGTGCTGTTTCCCGACTTCTACAAGAAGGAACTGCCGAGCGGGGACATTCGCGATCCCGATGTCGACATGGTGAAGGACGACAAGGACGTGGAATGGGTGCTACCCGGAGGCGGCACCTCGTTGTTCGATGTGCGCGGCGTCTTCAAGGGGCGCAGCTGGCTGATCTTCGACATCCTCAGCGGTACCGAGATTCCCGACTCGCTGATCGTGCGCAAGACGCACTACAGCAAGAAGTTCAGCGCCACGCACTACCAGATCGAGGTCAAGGCCGACATGATGCGCAAGGACGCCTTTCAGGGTGCACTTGACAACCTCGCGCGCAATGCCATCGTGCGCAGCCTGGCCAGCACGAAGACAACCACCGTCTAGCCCACCGCGCGAGGACACCATGCCCGATGTGAACGGACGCACGCTGATGATGGCGATCCAGGCCGTCGACGCGAAGATGCACGCCCTGCAAGCGCAGATCGACAACGCCGGCGGTGACGACGACATTTCCGATGCCGAGGAAATGTTGGTCGCGTACGAGAAGGCTGCCGAGGACCTGCGCGCCGCCTATGAAATCGCGCTCGTGACGCGCAGCAACCTGCCACCCTACGCCAAACTGGTCAAGGCTTAGTCGACAAGGAAGTCCGGCCGCGGGTTCTTCGTGCCCGGCGAACTGCGCCCCCCAGGTTTTGACTGCGCAGAATCGCTGCGCCTGCTCGTGCCAGCCAGCCGCCCCGTCAGTCGACGAAGAAGTCGGGAATCAGGTTCTTCGTGCCGGGCCGTACCGAGTAGGGCTCCAGGTCGGTCACCCCGTGCGAGGCGAGCAACTCGTCGTCGATGAAGAACTGCCCACTGGTGGTCCTGGCGTCGCTGGTCAGGATCCACCACGCGGCGTCAGACAGGATCTGCGGCTTGCGGCACAGGTTCAGGTCCACGCCGGGGATCATCTGCAGCGCGGCGGTGGCGATCGCGGTGCGCGGCCACAGGCTGTTGACGGCGATGCCGTGCGGCCGGAACTCGCCGGCGTGGCCCAGCGTGCACTCGCTCATGCCGTACTTGGCCATGCTGTAGGCGACGTGGCCCTTGAACCAATGCTCGCGCATGCTCAGCGGCGGGCTCATGTTCAGCACATGCGGGTTGCGGCCGGCCTTGGCGCTCTTGATCAGTTCGCTCAAGCAGGCCTGCGTGCAGCAGTAGGTGCCACGCACGTTGACGCCGAACATCAGGTCGAAGCGCTTCATCGGCGTCATCGGCGTCGGCGTCAGGCTGATCGCGCTGGCGTTGTTGACCAAGATGTCGATGCCGCCGAAACGCTCGAGCGCAGCCTTGACCGCCGCGGCCACGGCATGCTCGTCGCGGATGTCGGTCTGCACCGCCAATGCCTGGCCGCCGGCGGCGATGATCTCGGCCGCCGCGCTGGCCAGCGTGCCCGGCAGCTTGGGATTGGGCTCGACCGTCTTGGCCAGCAACACGACGTTGGCACCGTCCTGCGCGGCGCGCGTGGCGATCGCCAGGCCGATGCCACGGCTGGCACCGGTGACGACGAGGGTCTTGCCGTGCAGGCTGCGCGTCATGCTGTGGTCTCCGCAGAGTCGTGGCGCCAGTCCTGCGCGGCCAGGTGGGTGGCGATGGCCTCGGCACACCAGCGGTAGACCGCGGTGCCGGGATGGAAACCGTCGCCGGCCATGCCAGCCGGGTCAAGCGCCATCTGGATGTCGGCGCACGACACGTCGGCGCGTGTCGCGGCCCAGCCGCGCAGCGCGGCGTTGTGGCGGCGCGCGTCGGCACCGGCCACCAGCAACGGCGAGAGTGCGAGCTTGAGGGTCAGCGACATCTGCTTCACCTCAGAACTTGCTGAAGTCGGGCTTGCGTTTCTGGAAGAAGGCCTGGAAGGCCTCCGTCGCCTCGGGGCTCCGCAGGCGCTGGGCGAAGACTTCGCCTTCGATGCGGATGGTGGCCAGGATCTGCTCGCGTTGCGGGCCGCGCAGCAGCTTCTTCGCGCTCTGCACCGCGCCCGGTGGCAGCTGGTTGAAGCGCTCAGCCACCCGCCGCGCATGGTTGACCACTTCAGCGGCCGGCAACACCGCAGTGGCGATACCGCAATCCACTGCCTGCTCGGGCGTGAAGGGGTCGCCCAGCAGCAGCTTCTCGGCCGCCTTGGTGTGCCCCATCAACAGTGGTACCAGCAGGCTCGACGCGTACTCGGGCACCAGGCCGAGTGCCACGAAAGGCATCGCCAGTCGGGCCTCGTCGGACACATAGACGAAGTCGCAATGCAGCAGCATCGTGGTGCCGATGCCGATCGCCGCGCCGGTGACGGCAGCGACCACCGGCTTGTCACATTCGAGCAGCGCGCGCATGAACTGGAACACCGGCGAGTCCATCGCGCTGTTGCTGCTGCTGCCGCCGCTGCCGGGCGGGCGCGACATGAAGTCCTCGATGTCGTTGCCGGACGTGAAGATGCCCGGCTGGCCGGTGATCAACACGGCGCGCACGGTGTTGTCCGCGGCAGCGGCGCGCAGCGCGTCGGCCATCGCCTGGTACATGGCCACGGTCAGCGCGTTCTTCTTCTCAGGCCGAGCGATCTCGATCGTGGCCACACCGTTCAGCACGGCGGTCTTGATGCTCATGTCAAACCCTTTCGAGGATTCCGGCGGCGCCCTGCCCCATGCCGACGCACATCGTCACCATGCCGTACTTCAGGCGATGGCGGTGCAGCGCGTGCACCACGGTGGCCGAGCGGATGGCGCCGGTGGCGCCGAGCGGGTGGCCGAGCGCGATCGCGCCGCCCATCGGGTTGACCTTGGCCGGGTCGAGCCTGCAACTGTTCATCACCGCCAGCGACTGCGCGGCGAAGGCCTCGTTGAGTTCAATCCAGCCGATGTCGTCGAGCGTCAGGCCGGCAGCCTCGAGTGCCGCCGGAATGGCCTCGATCGGGCCGATGCCCATGATCTCGGGCGCCACGCCGCGCACCGCAAAACTGACGAAGCGTGCCAGCGGCTTGAGGTTGAACTGCTTGAGTGCCTTCTCGCTGACGACGATCAGCGCGCCCGCGCCGTCACTCGTCTGCGAGCTGTTGCCCGCGGTCACGCTGCCCTTGGCTGCGAACACCGGGCGCAGCTTGGCCAGGCCTTCGAGCGAGGTGTCGGCGCGTGGGCCTTCGTCGACGCTGACCGTGCGCGCCTTCACGTCCACCGCGCCGCTGGCGAGGTTGGGCGTGCGGGCGACCACCTGCACCGGCGTCGTCTCGTCGACAAAAGCACCAGCCTGAATGGCTGCCAGCGCGCGCTGGTGCGACTGCAGCGCAAAGGCGTCCTGCGCCTCGCGGCTGACCTTCCACTGGGTGGCCACCTTCTCGGCCGTCAAGCCCATGCCGTAGGCAATGCCGACGTTTTCGTCCCGGGCAAACACCTCGGGGTTGAACGATGGCTTGTTGCCGCCCATCGGCACCAGGCTCATGCTCTCGGCACCACCGGCGATCATCACGTCGGCTTCACCGACGCGTATGCGGTCGGCCGCCATCTGCAGCGCAGTCAGGCCGCTGGCGCAGAAGCGATTGACGGTGACTCCGCCCACCGAATGCGGCAGCCCGGCCAGCACCATCGCCACCCGAGCCATGTTCATGCCCTGCTCGCCCTCGGGAAAGCTGCAGCCGATGATGGCGTCTTCGATCGCCTTCGGGTCCAGCGTCGGCACCTGCGACAGCGCATGCTTGACGGCTGCCACCAGCAGGTCGTCGGGGCGTGTATTGCGGAAGTAACCACGACCCGACCGCCCGATGGGCGTGCGCGTGGCGGCAACGATGTAGGCGTCTTGAACTTGCTTGCTCATGCTCGTGTCCTGGTTCAGTTCCGAACTGGTTTGCCCGTTTGCAGCATGCCCATGATGCGTTCCTGGCTCTTCGGGTGTTCGAGCAACGCGCAGAAGCGGTCGCGCTCGAGCGTCATCAGGTAGTCCTCGGTCACCAGCGAGCCGGCGTCGACATCGCCGCCGCACACCACCTCGGCGATCAGCGTGCTGATGTGGAAGTCGTGCGCGCTGATGAAGCCGCCGTCGCGCATGTTGGCCAACTGGCCCTTGATGGTGGCCACCGCGTTGCGGCCGGCGACCGGAAACGGCGCCTTCGTCGGCGGCCGGTACCCACTGTCGGCCATCGCCTTGGCCTGCGTGATGGCGACGCACAGCAACTCGTCCTTGTTCGGCACGATCACGTCGCTCCAGAGCAGGTAGCCGAGCTTGCGCGACTCGATCGCGCTGGTGCCCACCTTGGCCATCGCGGCGTTGCTGATACCGTCGGTCACGAACTTGAAGATGTCGGCACTGGCATTGCCTGCAGCAGCCATCTCGGCCGCGCGCCTGGCCACGTAAGCCAGGCCACCACCGCTGGGAATCAGGCCCACGCCCACTTCGACCAGCCCGACATAGGTCTCCATCGTGGCGACGCGGCGGGCGCAATGCAGCGCGATCTCGCAGCCGCCCCCGAGCGCGATGCCGCGCATCGCCGCGACCACCGGCACTTGA
>JANOJJ010000314.1:0-3221 GCA_031408155.1 Rubrivivax sp. | reverse complement strand
GTGGTCATGCCCATGCTCATGCCCAGCCTGCGTTGCCGCCGCATACGCACCCGCCTCTGGCTCGAAGGCGGACTGCTCTTCGCTGACGATCAGGTGCATGGCCTCCAGCATCTCGGCCAGCACATGGTCGGGCTCGAGCTTCAGATGGTCGCTCGCGAGCTGCAACTGCACATGCCGGTTGCCCAGGTGATAGGCGGCGCGCATGAGGTCGAACGGGCTGCCGTGCCGGGTGCAGGGGCGCACCACCATCACCGGCTGCGGCGCGGCAACCACGCGGATCAGCGAACCGTCCTCGGTCACCAGCACGTCACCGCCGCGCACCACGCTGCCGCGCGGCAGGAACACCCCGACATGGCGGCCGCTGCTGTCGGTGGCGTCGAAGCGGCTCTTGCAGCGCACGTCCCAGTCGAGCTGCACGCTGGGCGCCCGTTTGAGCAGCACGGCGGCAAGGCCGCGACCCTGGGCAATCAGTTTGTTGGCGGTCAGCATGGCCGGATTGTCGCTCGCCTGGGTCAGCGGCGCAGCGGCCGGTTGCCTGCCGCGCACGGGCTCGGCCGGCGGGGCGATGGCGACCTTGTGGCCTAATCGCGGCTTTTCTCACACGCGACGAGCGCTTTCATGGCCAACAAGATCAGAACCGAAGCCGACCGCAAGGCCACTCCTCGACAGGCCCCCAAGCCGGGCACCAACATCAACGTGGGCGGCACCGGTCAGAGGGTCAGCCTGGAGCGCGGTTCGCACACGCGCAGCAAGAAGAATCCAGGCAAGCGCCCGCACAAGGGCGGTTGACCCGCAGCGCGACACCCCTGCCGGCAGGTCGAGCACGACGCACACCGGCGTGAGCGGCTCGGCGCCGCCTGCGCCAGCGGTGCCCGCCCGCATCGATGTTGCGCATCACTGAACTGCGACTGCCGCTGACCCATGGCGAGGGCGCGCTGCGCGCCGCCGTGTGCGCGCGGTTGGGGCTGTCCGACGCGCAATTGCTCGGCTTGACTGTCTTCAGACGCGCCGTCGACGCGCGCAAGAAGTCGGCCGTGTTGCTGATCTACACCGTCGACTGCGAGGTGGCCGACCAAGCCAGCGTGGCGCAGCGTTGCGCCGGCGATGCCCAGGTGCGGCCGAGTCCCGATACGCGCTACCGCTTTGTCGGCCACGCGCCGGCCGATTTCCAGGCCCATCAACGACCGCGGCCGGTGGTTGTCGGCTTTGGTCCCTGCGGCTTGTTTGCGGCGCTGATCCTGGCGCAGATGGGCCTGCGGCCGTTGGTGCTGGAGCGCGGCAAGGCCGTTCGCGAACGCACCAAGGACACGTGGGCGCTGTGGCGCCAAGGCGTGCTCGAGCCGGAGTCGAACGTGCAGTTCGGCGAAGGCGGTGCGGGCACCTTTTCCGACGGCAAGCTCTGGAGCCAGATCAGCGACCCGAGGCATCTGACGCGCAAGGTGCTGACTGAATTCGTCCGCGCAGGCGCGCCGGAGGAGATCCTCTACGTCAGCAAGCCGCACATCGGCACCTTCCGACTGGTCGGCATGATCGAAAGGATGCGGGCCGACATCGAGGCGCTGGGCGGCGAGATCCGCTTCGGCCAACGCGTTGCGGACCTGCTGATCGAAACCGGTGAGCACGGCAAGCATATCCGCGGCCTGACGCTGGCGTCGGGCGAGCAGATCATGGCCGACCAGGTCGTGCTGGCGCTGGGCCACAGCGCGCGCGACACCTTCGAAATGCTGCACCGGCGTGGCGTGTTCATGGAAGCCAAGCCGTTTTCGGTCGGTTTTCGGATCGAACACCCGCAAAGCCTGATCGACCAGGCGCGTTTCGGGCCCAGTGCCGGCAACCCGATCCTGGGCGCGGCCGACTACAAACTGGTGCACCACGCGAAGAACGCTCGCTCGGTCTACAGCTTCTGCATGTGCCCGGGCGGCACGGTGGTGGCCGCCACGTCCGAGATCGGGCGCGTCGTGACCAACGGCATGAGCCAGTACTCACGCAACGAGCGCAACGCCAACGCCGGGTTGGTGGTGGGCATCACGCCGGCGGACTACCGGCTCGAGCCGGGCCCATCCGGGTCGGTGTCGCCGCTGGACGGCATCGCCTTCCAGCGCCACTGGGAGTCGCGTGCCTACGAGCTGGGTGGCGGCAACTACCACGCGCCGGGCCAGCTGGTGGGAGACTTCATCAAGGGTCAACGTTCCAGCACACTGGGGCGCGTGCAGCCGTCGTACACCCCCGGCGTACACCTGACCGACCTGGCCGCACCCGGCCGCGGCTGCCTGCCTGACTACGCGCTGGCGGCGCTGCGCGAGGCTGTGCCCGCGTTCGAGCGCCAGATCAAGGGCTTTTCGATGCCCGACGCCGTGCTCACCGGGGTGGAAACACGCACCTCGTCGCCGCTGCGCATCACGCGCGGGCGCAACTGGCAAAGCCTGAATGTGGCCGGCCTTTATCCGGCGGGCGAGGGTGCGGGCTATGCCGGCGGCATCATGTCGGCCGGCGTCGACGGCATCGAGGTGGCCGAGGCGCTGGCGGCTCGAGTGCTGGGAATCGATCCCGCATAGCGGGTGCAGCGCTCTCAGCCCTCGCCACGGAGTGCTCGGGCCTTCGTAGGCGAAAGGCCCCGCGCAGGCGGGCCCTTTGGTCCGACTCAGTGCAGCGGCGGCTTCTTCGAATCGTCCTTGCGGAAGCTGCGTGGCCGGATCACATTGCCTTCGCGGTCGACTTGCGGCTTGGCGCTGCGGGCGCGTTCGATCGCCTGTTCCGCTTGGCGCCGGGCGCCGCGGCTGGTCCGAAGCAACTGCCATTGGCGCTGCAGCCAGCGGCCGGCGCCGCGCACGCGGTCGAGTTGCCTGCGCCAGAAGCGGTCCCAGCGCAGCTGCCGTTCAGGGCCCAGCACCATGCGCAACGCCAGCGCGGCGCAGATCAACAAGCCCAGTGAGGCAAACACCTGTTCGATCATGGCGGGCTGTGGGTGAATAGCAGTGCGGCTGTACGCTGGTGCCTGGGGACGCGGGCCGTTAGTTTAGCGTTCGTTTTAACGTCGGGCGCCGCGGGCGCCGGGGTCACGGGCGCCGGGGTCCGGGCGCCGGGGTCAGGTCTCCCATTTCCCATCGTCCCCGTTCAACCGGCTGACATGCGAGCCCGACAGCCCCGCGTGCCGGGTCAGTGCCGTCGCCGTCACGCGACTCTCTCGATTCGCCACGAACAGCGTAACGTCGAGGAGGGGA
>JANOJJ010000304.1:0-7068 GCA_031408155.1 Rubrivivax sp. | reverse complement strand
GGCGGCGATGCCATGAAATTTGCGCATGTCATGCCCTTCGGCGCCCGCGTCCTGGAGGCGGGCGGCGTGCTGTTCCGGCTGTGGGCGCCCTCCCAGCCGCGGGTGACGCTGGAGTGGAGCCAGGGCGCAGCCGCCGAGCAGCGCCATGATCAGCACCTGCGCCGACTCGGTCCAGAACGCTGCATCGGGGTGCATGCTGCGCTTGTAGAGCGCGAACAGCGCGCCGGCCACCCCGGCAAAGCTGCCGGCGACGACGAAGGCGGCGAGGCGCATGCGCCGCACGTCGATGCCGATGAAGGCGGCGCGGGCGGCGTTCTCGCGGATCGCCACCAGAGCGCGGCCGAAGCTCGAATGGCAGATCCGCCACAGCAGCGCGATGGCCAGCGTTGTGACCGCCAGCACGAACCAGTAGAACCGCTCGCGACCGACCAACCAGTCGGGCAGGCGCAGGCCGACGAAGCCATCGTCGCCGCCGGTCACGGCGCGCCACTTGAAGGCCACCGACCAGACCAGCATCGAGAACGCCAGCGTCAGCATCGCGAAGTAGATCTCGTTGAGCCGGACACAGAAGTAGCCAATCAGCGCAGCCGCCAGCGCGCTGGCGACGACCGCCGCCGGCAGTGCCGCCGCCAGCGGCCAGCCATAGGTCTTGAGCAGGATGGCGCAGACATAGCCGCCGAGGGCGAAGAAGACCGCATGGCCGAACGACACGCTGCCGGCGTAGCCCAGCAGCAGGTTCAGGCTGAGCGCGAACAGCGCGTAGATCAGGATCTCGGTCGCCATGTCGATGACGTAGGCCGAACCCGCGACTGGCAGCGCGGCCAGCAGCACGGCGAGGGCGACTGCGGCGACCGATCGCATCATCGACCATCGATGGCGAAAGGCGCCATCGTCGCCGCACGAACCAGTCGCCCACAAGTGGACGCCGCGGATCCGGCTCTGCCGGTCCGCGAGCGTCGCCCCCGCGAGGGGGAAGCGCCGCAGGCGCGACGGGGGTGGTTCATCTCAGTGCCTGACCTGTTCCGGCCGGCCCAGCAGGCCCCAGGGGCGCGCCAGCAGCACCACGATCATCATCAGGTAGATCAGCACCACTTCCCATTTGCCTACCGCCAGGATGCCGAAGTTGGTGACGAAGCCCAGGATCAGCGCGCCGAGGAAGCTGCCCCACAGGCTGCCCAGTCCGCCGATGATGACGATGACGAAGCACTCGATGATGATGGTGGCATCCATGCCCGGCTGCACCGCCATGCGGGGCGCTGCCAGCGCGCCGCCGATGCCGGCCAGCGCCGCGCCGGTGGCGAATACCGCGGCATACACGGCCTTCACGTTGAGGCCCAGCGCGGCCAGCATTTCACGGTCCAGCCGCGCCGCGCGCACGATGCGGCCCCAGCGCGTGTGGTCGATGACGAAGGCCAGCGCAAGGGCCACCAGCGGCCCGACGCCGATCAGGAACAGCAGGTAGGCGGGGTAGCGGATGCCGCCCAGATCCACCGCCCCGCCGAGGCCGGCCGGGTACGACACGGCGTGCTGCTCGGTGCCCCAGATGATGCGCACCAGGTCGCCGATGATCAGCACCAGCGCGAAGGTGAACAGAAGCTGCATCAGGTGGTCGCGGTCGTACAGGCGGCGCAGCAGCAGGCGCTCGATGGCCCAGGCCAGCGCGCCCAGCACCAGACCCGCCGCGGCCACGCCGATCCAGAACACGAACGGCCCGCTGCCGAACCAGCCCAGCACCGAGTACAGCAAGTAGGCGCCGAGCATGTAGAAGGCGCCATGCGCGAAGTTGACGATCCGCAGCACGCCGAAGATCAGCGTCAGCCCGGCGGCGATGATGAACAGGTTCATTGCCAGCGCCAGCGAGTTCAGCGCCTGGGTCAGCAGCAGCGCGGTGTTCATCGGCGTGACGGCGTCGCGCGTTCAGTCCATGAAGGTCGGTGCGCTCATCTCGTAGTAGTCGCCCTTCCTGGACGGCAGCATCTGGCCCCAGAACTGGCCCATATTGACGCGGTGCGTCTTGGCGTCGATGGTGCGTGGACCGAGCGGGGTGTCGATGCTCAGGCCTTCGAGCGCCGACGCCAGCTTGTCGGCCTGCGTGCTACCGGCCTTGGTGATCGCGGCGGCGATGAACTTGATGCCGATGTAGGTCGTGATTGGCCACATGTTGACCTGCTCGGTGCCCTCGAGCTTGGCCAGCGCCTTGTGGAATGCGTCCAGCGCCGGGCTCGGGCTGTGGTACCAGAGGTCGTAGGCGTTGGACCAGAAGTTCTCCGGGTAGTCGGCCTTGAGCGAAGTCGCCGTTTCGTGCGAGCCGATCTCGGCACCGGAGATGAACTTCTTGCCCTTGAACAGGCCGAACGGCTTGCCCTGCTTGGCCAGGGAGATGAAGCCGCCGCCCCAGATCAGGTTGGCCACGCCGTCGCAATCGGCGGCGGCGAGCTGGCTGATCAGCGCGTTGAAGTCGGTGCTGCCGAGCTTGACCAGGAACTCCGGCCCGTACTGCACGCCGGGCGGCAGCATTCGCTTGAGCGCCGCGAACGCGTCGTGGCTGTAGGCGTAGTCGTAGCCGGTGGCGCAGAGCTTCTTGATACCGAGCCTGCCGGCGATGGCAGCCATCGACTTGGCCTCGGTGTCGCTGGTCGACGAGCCCTGGAACACGTACTTGTGCAGGTTGTCGGCGGTGAGCGACTTGGTCTTGGCGATCGGCGAATAGAAGACCACCTTCTCGTCGCGCGCCAGCTCCGAGACCGCCAGCGCGACGCCTGAGCTGACGGTGCCGAACAGCAGGTGCACACGCTCGTTGGTGATCAGCTCCTTGGCTGCGGCAACGCCGACGGCGGGCTTGAGCTGCGTGTCGCGCACCACGTACTCGATCTTGCGGCCGTTGATGCCGCCCTTGGCGTTGATCTCGTCGACCGCCAGCTTGACGCCGTTGAGCGCCGGAACGCCATAGGTCGCACCGCCGCCCGAGGTCGGCATCAGCACGCCGATGCGGATCGGCTCGCTGGTCTGGGCCTGGGCCGCGGCAGCGGCCACGAAACAGCCAAAGGCCAGGGTGCGGGCGAAGAGGGATCTGCGGCTGTGTTTCATGGTGGCGCTCCGTTCAAGTCGTTGGCGGGTGGGTGAGCAGTCTGGCCTGCTCGCGAAGGACGAACTTCTGGATCTTTCCGCTGCTCGTGCGCGGCAAGGCGTCGACGATCTCCAGCCGCTCGGGCCAGAACTGCTTGGCCATGCCTTCGGCTGCCAGGTGCTCGCGCAGTCGCGCCAGCTCGAGCGTGGCGCCGGCGCGCGGCACGACGAAGGCGCAGGCGCGTTCACCGAGACGCGCGTCGGCAATCGCCACGATGGCCACTTCGAGGACCTCGGGCAGGCGGTACAGCGCGGCCTCGATCTCGACCACCGGGATGTTCTCGCCGCCGCGGATGATGATGTCCTTGTCGCGGCCGCAGACGCGGATATAGCCTTCGTCGTCCATGCGCGCGATGTCGCCGGTGTCGAACCAGCCGTCGGCGTCGACGCCGTACAGATCGGGGCGCTTCAAATAACCTACGAAGAGAGCGGCACCACGAAAACGCAGCGCGCCGGGCTGGCTGGCCGCGCGGCACTTCGTGGCCCTGCGCGTCGACGATGCGCACTTCCTCGCCCGCCAGCGCCACGCCATCGCTGTCGAGCACCTTGTGGCCCGACGGCATGGTGGTGGTGGCGATGCCGGTTTCGGTCATGCCCCAGCCCGATACGACACCCACGCGCAGCCGCGCGTGCGCTGCCGCCACCACCGCCGGCGGGATCGGCGCGCCCGAGGTCACGAACAACCTGAAGGCAGCCGTGCGGCGCTGCTCGACGCCGGGCAGGTTGGCCAGGTCGGCCAGGAACGGCGTCGCGGCGAAGGTGTAGGTGGCGCCATGCGTCTCGATCAAGTCGAGCGCGCGCGCCGGGTTCCACACATCCATCGTCACCAGCGGGCTGCCCAGCAGCAGCGCGACCAGCATGCCGTACGCGAAGCCGGCCTGGTGCGCCAGCGGCGAGGGCGCGAGCACGATGTCGGACGCGCCGAGTTGCATGCGTTCGATGAACTGCAGCGTGGTGCCCAGCAGCGTGTTGGAGGTGTGCATCACGCCCTTGGGCTCGCCGGTGGTGCCCGAGGTGTAGAGCAGCTGCATGACGTCATCGGGCGCGAGCGCGGAGCCGTCGTGCCGACTCGGGTCGCCACTGTGCGCCGCGACCAGCGCCTCGAACGAGGCGGGCGTCGAGCCGCCGACGACCAACACCTCGCGCAGCGCCGGCAGCGCAGGTTGCAGTGCGTGCGCCATCGCCGCGTGGTCGAAACCGCGAAAGCGCGCCGGCACGACCAGCACCTTGGCGCCGGCGTGGCGAAGCATGAACGAGACCTCGCGCTGGCGAAAGATCGGCATCAGCGGGTTGGTCACCGCACCCAGCCGCACGCAGGCCAGGTGCAGAGCGACGAACTCCCAACCGTTGGGCAACTGGAACGAGACCACGTCGCCGCGGCCGATGCCCCGTGCGCGCAGCCCGGCGGCGATGGCGGCGACGCGCTCGGCCAGTTGCTGCCAGCTCAGCCGCTCGCACGATCCATCCTGGTCGCGGCAGGCAAGGATGGCGGTGGCCTGCGGGCGCTGTGCGACCCAGCGATCGAAGTCGTCGCTGATGACGCGTCCGGGCCAGACGCCGCGGGCTTGTTCGGCGGCGCGGCGGCCGGCGTCGAGGAAGAGCCCGTCGATCATGGCGGCAACGCCTTGGCTGCACGGCTGCGGCGCAGCCGGGCCAGCGCCGCCAGCCCGGCTTCGGTCAACAGCGGCTCGACCAGCAGCTTCAAGCCCTCGTCGACAAATCGATCGAGGCTGTAGCGCTCGCGGAATGCCCAGTGCTTGAGGGCCCAGCCGTGGCAGTACAGCACCTGCGTGTAGGCCAGCAGATGGGTGTTGACCGACCGCATCTGGCCGGCCTGGACGCAGCCGGTGATGCAGGCCTCGATCAGCTGGTTGGTGCGCGTTTCGGCCTGCTTGATGAGCGTGCGGCGGTCGGCGCGCAGCGACTGGGTCGAGCGGTAGGCCAGCACCGTGGCCTCGCGCAGGTGGTCGACGACGGCGCAGTAGCCGCGCAGCGCGGTACACAGCCGTTCGACCGGTTGCTCGATGCCGGCCACCTTGGGCGGGATCTCGCGCTCGTAGGTGTCGAGCACGAGTTTCAAGCTCAGCAGCAGCAGGTCGTCCTTCTCGCGGAAGTACTGGTACACCAGGCCGGTGCTGATGCCGGCGCCGCGGGCAATCTGCGCGATGGTCGTGTTGTAGTAGCCCTGTTGCGAGAACAGCTTGACCGCGGCTTGCAGGATCTGGCCGCGCCGCACCTCGACCAGCTTCGGGTCCGAGACCCGGGCTTGGACCTCGCTCGGCTCGCGATCGCCGATCCGGCGGCCGCTGGTTGCGCTCACGCTCACGACAGGTGCCTGGCGATGACGAGGCACTGGATGTCGTTCGTGCCCTCGTAGATCTTGGTCACGCGGACATCGCGCCAGTGGCGCTCGAGCGCGAAGTCCTTCAGGTAGCCGTAGCCGCCCAGCGTCTGCAGCGCGTCCGAGCAGACCTGCTCGGCAGTCTCGGAGGCCACCAGCTTGGCCATGCTGGCCTCCTTGATGCAGGGCAGGCCGGCGTCGCGCAGCACGGCCGCGTGCAGTACCAGTTGGCGTGCCGCTTCGAGCGCGGCAGCCATGCGCGCGAGTCGAAACTGCACCGCCTGATGTTCGAAGATCGGCTTGCCGAAGGTGATGCGCTGTCGCGCATAGGCCAGCGCAGCGTCGAGCGCGGCGCGCGCCACGCCGACGGCCAGTGCGGCGATGCCGATGCCGATGCGCCCGCCCTCCAGGTTGGCCAGTGCAATGCGGTAGCCCTGGCCCTCGGCGCCCAGGCGCATGCCTTCGGGCACCATGACATCCTCGAGCGCGATCTGGCAGGTGTCGGAGCTGCGCTGGCCGAGCTTGTCCTCCTTGCGCAGCACGACGTAGCCCGGCGAGTCGGTCGGCACCAGGAAGGCGGTGATGCCCTTGGGCCCGGCGCCGGGCTCGGTGGTCGCGAACACCAGGGCCAGCCTGGCCGAGGCCCCGGAGGTGACGAATTGCTTGGTGCCGCGCAGCACGTAGCCGGCCTCGCCGCGGCGCGCCGTGGTGGCAAGGCGGGACGCATCCGATCCGCCCTGCGGCTCGGTGAGCAGAAACGCCGACAGCATGTCGCCGCGCGCCATCGGCCGCAGAAAGCGCTCCTTCTGCGCGTCGGAACCGAATTGCAGCAGCGGGTTGCAGCCCACGCTGTTGTGGCCGCTCATGACGGTAGCCACACCGGCGTCGCCGGCGGCGATCTCTTCCAGCGCCAGGGCCAGCGACACATGATCCGCGCCGGCGCCGTCCCACTCGCTGGCCACGGTGACGCCCATCAGGCCAAGCTGCCCCATCGCGGCCACAGCGTCGGCCGGGACATGCGCGTCACGGTCCCACGCCGCGGCGTGGGGCGCGAGTCGCTCGGCGGCAAAGCGCCGCGCCGTCTCGCGGATCATCTTCTGGTCGTCGGTCAGCAGCATGATCGATCAATCTGGGCACGGCCCGGCCGCAGCACGCCGATACAGAGCCGCCGCGGTCGCGTCCGCGCCCAGCGTTCGAGATCGACTGCGTCGCTTCGGAAAGGCGTTCAGACGCCGGATCGGCATTGAATCCTCCGCTTGACTGAATGATCATTCATTCAATGCAGGTCGCGACACCCGAACTTTCCCTGAGTCGCGTTGCGCTCTCGACGAACGGTGGCGTTGCCACTGTGCTGGTGCGCCCAGGGCAGGCGGGCCAGGCGGGCTCGGTCCAGCTGGCCTCTGGGTCATGGCCTCGGGGTCATAGCTGGCCTCGGGGTCGCCTCGGGGTCACAGCTGGCCTCGGGGTCATGGCCTCGGGGTCACCCATTAGCCACCCCCGTCAATAGAGACAACCACACCTCTGCGGCAGTCTCCGCATTGTTTTCTTCCTGACTTTGGCGCTCACAGGAACTGACCCAGATCCGCTCATCGGAAGCTGAC
>JANOJJ010000298.1:0-4277 GCA_031408155.1 Rubrivivax sp. | reverse complement strand
TACTGCAAGTGCCATCATCGCGCAGTCGACGCAGTGCGACCGGCAACGTCAGCAACAGGAGGCCCCGCGGTGAGCATCCCTCAGAACACCCCCCACCAAGAACGCACCGATGCCGTGCTGGCACTGGCCGCTGCCCGCGTGCAGCCGGCCCAGCGGCCGCAGGTCGAGGCCTTCGGGCGCGAGTACTTCCGTCGTGCCGACAGCGAAGACCTGCTCGCTCGCACGGCGGAGGATCTGCTCGGCGCGCTGCTGTCGCACTGGCAGTTCGGCGCCCGGCGCCAGCCCGGCGAGACCCTGGTGCGGGTGCTGAGCCCGACCGTGGCCGACAACGGCTGGGCCTCGCGGCACACCGTGATCGACATCGTCAACGACGACATGCCGTTCCTGGTCGACACCAGCACGATGGAGATCAACCGCCAGGGGCTGACGCTGCACCTGATCGTGCACCCGATCTATGCCGTTGAACGCGACAGCCAGGGTCAGCTGCAATCGATCGCGGCGCGCAGCGAGGCCGCCGACGCGCCGGCGGCCCGGCATGAATCGTGGATGCACATCGAGGTCGACCGCCTGGTCGAGCCCCAGCAGCGCGCCGAGCTGGCGGAGGGCCTCGAGCGCGTGCTCGCCGACGTGCGCGCCGCGGTGGGCGACTGGAAGCCGATGCTGGCCAGACTGCAGCAGGCGATCGCCGAACTCGACGCGCTGCCGGTCGCGCAAGCCGCCCTTGCGCCGCAAATGGTGCAGGAAAGCCGGGCCTTCCTGCATTGGCTGGCCGACGATCACCTGACGCTGCTGGGCTACCGCTGCCACGACCTGGTCACCGAGCAGGGTGATGACGCACTGCGGCTGGTGCGCGCCAGCGGCCTGGGGCTGCTGCGCGAGACCGAGCAGGAGCAACTCTCGGCCAGCTTTGCGGCGCTGCCGCCCAACGCGCGAGCGCTGGCACGCGCCCCGCTGCCGCTGCTGCTGGTAACCAAGGCCAACACACGCTCGACCGTGCATCGCGCCGGCTACACCGACTACGTCGGCGTCAAGCGCTACGGCGCCGGCGGCGAAGTGATTGGCGAACACCGCTTCATCGGCCTCTTCACGTCCAGCGCCTACAGCGCGCGGGTGTCCGAGACACCGGTGCTGCGCGGCCGCGTCGAGACCATCACCACGCGCGCCGGGCTGCCGCCGGGCGGCCACCTGGCCAAGGCGCTGCACCACATCCTGGAAACCTACCCGCGCGACGACCTGTTCCAGATCTCCGACGACGACCTGTACGAGACGGTGCTGGGCATCCTGGCGCTCGGCGAGCGCCAGCGGCTGCGCCTGTTCGTCAGCCGCGACCCGTTCGAGCGCTTTGTCTCGTGCCTGGTCTACGTGCCGCGCGAGGCCTATTCGACCGACCTGCGCATCAAGTTCCAGCGCATCCTGCTCAATGCCTTCGGCGGCAGCAGCGCCGAGTACGACGTCCAGCTCGGCGAGGCGCTGCTGGCTTGCCTGCACTTCACGGTGCGCACCACGCCGGGCCAGCTGCCGCCGGTCGACCGCAAGGAGATCGAGGCGCGGCTCGGCGCTGCGGCGCGGCGCTGGGACGACGACTTGCGCGACGCGCTGATCGACACCGAGGGCGAGGCCCGCGGGCTGGCGCTGTTCAAGCGCTGGAGCGCCGGCTTTCCGCTCGGCTACCGCGAGCGCATCAGCGCGCGCGCCGCGGTGCCCGATGTGCTGAAGATCGCCGGCCTGTCGGTGCAGGCGCCGCTGGCGCTGGCGCTGTACCGGCCACTCGGAGCCGAACCCGGCATGCTGGGCTTCAAGATCTACCGGCTGGGCGCCCCGGTCGTGCTGTCGGACAGCCTGCCGATGCTCGAGCACATGGGCGTGCGCGTGCAGGGCGAGCACAACCATCGCATCGATGCCGGCATCGGCGGCGACGGCGGCGGCGCGGCCGTGCAGGCGGTGGCGATCCATGACTTCGAGCTCCAGGCCACGTTGTCCGACGAGCTCGAGCCCGAGGCGCTGGCGCGGCTGTTCGAAGACACCTTCGGCCGCGTCTTCCGCGGCGAGGTCGAAAACGACGACTTCAACCGCCTGGTGTTGCGCGCCGGGCTGGCTGCCGACGAGATCGTGGTGCTGCGCGCCTATGGCAAGTACCTCAAGCAGATCGGCTTTGCGCTGTCGCAGGCGGCGATCGAGACCACGCTGGCGGCACATCCGCGCATCGCTCGCATGCTGGTGCAGTTGTTCAAGCTGCGTTTCGATCCGCAGGCGCACGATGCGCTGGGCGCCACTGCGCAGGTCAACGCGCTCGAGCGCGCGCTCGAGAAGGTCAGCAACCTGCAGGATGACCGCGTGCTGCGGCAACTGCTGGCGCTGATCCAGGCCACGCTGCGCACCAACCACTGGCGCACCGGCGTCGGCCACTCCGGAGCACCCGGGCCGCGGCGGACGTTCCTGAGCTTCAAGCTCGATTCGGCCCGCGTGCCTGGACTGCCCCAGCCACGGCCGTTGTACGAGATCTCGGTCTATTCACCGCGCTTCGAGGGCATCCACCTGCGCGGCGGCAAGGTCGCGCGCGGCGGGCTGCGCTGGTCAGACCGGCCGGAAGACTTCCGCACCGAGGTGCTGGGGCTGGTCAAGGCGCAGATGGTCAAGAACACCGTCATCGTGCCGGTCGGCAGCAAGGGCGGTTTCGTGCTGAAGAAGGCGCTGCCGTCGATCGACCGTGAAGCCTACCTGCAGGAGGGCATCGCCTGCTACCAGGACTACCTGCGCGCGCTGCTCGACCTGACCGACAACCTGGTTGGCGGCCAGCCGGTGCCGCCGCCGGGTGTGGTCCGCCTGGACGACGACGACCCCTACCTGGTGGTGGCCGCGGACAAGGGCACCGCCACCTTCTCGGACCATGCCAACGCCATCAGCGCCGAATACGGCCACTGGCTGGGCGACGCCTTCGCCTCGGGTGGCAGCGTGGGCTACGACCACAAGGCGATGGGCATCACCGCGCGTGGCGCCTGGGAAAGCGTGAAGCGCCATTTTCGCGAGCTCGGCATCGACACCCAGAGCACGCCGTTCACCGTGGTCGGCATCGGCGACATGTCGGGCGATGTGTTCGGCAACGGTTTGCTGCTGTCGCGCCAGATCCGGCTGCTGGCGGCATTCGACCATCGCCATGTCTTCATCGACCCGTCGCCCGATGCGGCCGCCAGCCTGGCCGAGCGCCAGCGGCTGTTCGCGCAGCCGCGCTCGTCGTGGGCCGACTACAACCACGACCTGCTCTCCGCCGGCGGCGGCATCTGGGCCCGATCAGAGAAATCGATCCCGGTCTCGCCGCAGGCGCAGGCCGCGCTCGGCATCAGCGCCGAGCGGCTGGCGCCCAACGAGTTGCTCAGCGCGATCCTCAAGGCGCCGGTCGACCTGCTCTACAACGGCGGCATCGGCACCTATGTCAAGTCGAGCGCCGAGAGCCATGCCGATGTCGGCGACCGCGCCACCGACGCGCTGCGCATCAATGGCCAGGATCTGCGCTGCAAGGTGGTGGCCGAAGGCGGCAACCTCGGCTTCACCCAGCGCGGCCGGGTCGAGGCGGCGCTGGCCGGGGTGCGCATCAACACCGATGCGATCGACAACTCGGCCGGTGTCGACACCTCCGACCACGAGGTCAACATCAAGATCCTGCTCGGGCTGGCAGTCAGCGACGGCGAGATGACGCTCAAGCAGCGCAACACGCTGCTGCCGCAGATGACCGACGACGTCGCCGCGCTGGTGCTGCGCGACAACTACTTCCAGACCCAGGCGCTGTCGATCGCCGGCCGCCAGGGCGTCGCGCTGATCGAACAGCAGGCCCGCTTCATCCGCTTTCTGGAGCGCGCCGGTCGACTCAAGCGGGCGATCGAGTTCCTGCCCACTGACGACCAGATCAAGGAACGCAAGGCGCGCGGCATCGGCCTGACCAGCCCCGAGATGGCGGTGCTGCTGGCCTACAGCAAGATGTGGCTGTCTGACGAGTTGATGGCCTCTGACGTGCCCGAGGACGCCTGGATCGGCCAGGCACTGCAGCGCTACTTTCCGCTGCCGCTGCGCGAGAAGTTCAGCGCCTACATCGACCGCCACCCGCTCAAGCGCGAGATCATCGCCACCCATGTGCTCAACAGCATGGTCAACCGGGTCGGCTCGACCTTCGTCCATCGCTTGAGCGAATCGACCGGCGCCAAGCCAGCGCTGGTGGTGCGCGCCTACCTGGCCACGCGCGAGGTGTTCGGCTACCTGCCGCTGTGGCAGCAGATCGAAGCGCT
>JANOJJ010000047.1:0-1709 GCA_031408155.1 Rubrivivax sp. | reverse complement strand
CTGCGTCTGGGCGTTGAACGCCTTGCAGAACTCCATGATGTTGAGGCCGCGCTGGCCGAGGGCCGGGCCGATGGGGGGCGACGGATTGGCTTTGCCCGCCGGGACTTGCAGCTTGATGAAGCCGACGATCTTCTTTGCCATGAATGGCTCCTATCGAGTTCGAACGCCGGTGTGTGCCGGCTCCTCGTCACTCAACCCTTGCTTGACGGGGCGATCCGGGGTTGCAGGCGGACCGCCTTGTTCTTCAAACTTTGCCTACGGCCTTCCGGGACTTCCGGGCCTTCGGCGAAGCGTGACGAGCAAAGCGCTTCAAACTTTGCCTACGGCCCTGCGGGCCTTCGGCGCAGCGTGACGAGCAAACCTCGTCACACTTTCTCGACCTGCGAGAAGTCAAGCTCGACCGGAGTGGCACGACCGAAGATCGTGACCGACACGCGGACCTTGCTCTTCTCGTAGTTGACTTCCTCGACGGCGCCGTTGAAGTCAGTGAACGGGCCGTCCTTGACTCGCACCAGCTCGCCAACGATCCACTCGACCTTGGGCCGCGGCTTGTCGATGCCGTCCTGCATCTGGCTGACGATCTTGGCCACTTCGGCCTCGGAGATCGGGGCCGGGCGATTGCGTGCGCCGCCGATGAAACCCGTGACCTTGCTGGTGTGCTTGACCAGGTGCCAGGTGTCGTCGGCCATCTCCATCTCGACCAGCACGTAGCCGGGGTAGATGCGGCGCTCGGTGACCGACTTCTTGCCGTTCTTTAGCTCGACCACTTCTTCGGTGGGTACCAGAATGCGGCCGAACTTGTCCTGCATCCCGGCACGGTCAATGCGTTCGCGAAGGTTGCGTTCGACCGCCTTTTCCATGCCCGAATAGGCATGCACGATATACCAGCGCTTGGTCGAACCTGGCGCCAAGGTCATGTCGTGGGCGACAGCGCTGCGAGGTGTGGGATCGGTCGTCATGGTGTTTGCGTGGATCCTCAGCGCTTCCAGCCCAGGATCAGGTCGTACAGCACCCACTCCAGGGTCTTGTCGGTCAAGAACATGAACAGCGCCATGACGAAGACGAAGGCCATGACATAACCCGTCATCTGCATCGCTTCCTTGCGCGTAGGCCAGACGACCTTCTTGACCTCGCGCACCGACTCGCGGCCGAAGCCGATGAGTTGCTTGCCAGGCTCGGAGGTGAAGAAAAGCGCGACGCCGGACGCCATCACCAGCAGCAGCGCCAGCACGCGCAGCCACAGGTCCTGTTTGCCCAGCGCGTAGAAGACGGCGATCGCACCCACCACGAGCAGCGCAGCAGCGGCCAGTTTGGCCTTGTCTGCGCTGGTGGTGACGGTTTCGACGGACGGTTGGGTTGCCATGGTTGAGTGCTGCTCGCTGTGCCCGAGGGTTGGTGATCACATCAAGCGCGAAGCCCGCCGGGCTGGATCGGCGCCCGCGGGCTGGGTCGAACGGGACTGAAAGGCTACCGGGTGGCAGGGGCAGAGGGAATCGAACCCCCAACCTTCGGTTTTGGAGACCGACGCTCTGCCAATTGAGCTATACCCCTGCGGCAAACCTCTGACTGCCTATTCGATGATCTTGGCGACGACGCCGGCGCCGACGGTGCGGCCGCCTTCGCGGATGGCGAATCGCAGCCCCTCTTCCATCGCGATCGGGTTGATCAACTTGACGGTGATGCTGACGTTGTCGCCCGGCATGACCATC
>JANOJJ010000257.1:0-2390 GCA_031408155.1 Rubrivivax sp. | reverse complement strand
TGAGGTCTTCCGACACCTCCAACTGCTCTTGCGGCCCACCATGAAAGGACAGTTCCCACAGCAGGCCATGAATGACCTGGCCCAGCGTCACGTCGGCGCATCCAGCGCGCCGGATGTTGCTCATGTAGGCCTTGGCCGTGGCATCAGATGCTCGTGGGCGCGGCCGGTGACGTCGACCTCCTTCAGTCGGTTGCCCGTGTCGTCGGGCTCCGGTCGAAAGGCTCGCATGACCAGTTGGGGGCCTGGGCGCAGGATCATGTGCTGCATCGTGGTGGCATTTTCGCAGCGCCTGCGGGATTGGGACGTCCAGGCCCTGGTCGAACTCGGCGCCTCCTTCGGGCCTGTCGCCATCAATCGCGCCTACGGCAACTGGCAATACTTCGGCCGCTACCGCGACGCCCTGCTGCAAAGCGCCGTCGAACTGATCCAGCTCTTCCCACCTGGGGCATCAGCCAAGAACGGTGCCGATATCAAGCTCTGCCTCGACGCCACCGAAGACATCAGCCGCTTCGACCACATCGGCACCGTCATCATCATCGGCGGCGACAGCGACTTCATGCCCGTAGCCCAGAAGATCAAGGCGGCCGGCCGTACCCTGATCGGCATCGGCACGCGCAAGAACACCAACAAGCATTGGGCCAAGAGCTGCCACGAGTTCCGTTACTACGACAGCCTGGTCGAGAGCCCCAGCACCGAAGAAGCACCCAAGCCCAGCGAGGCCAAGGACACACCAGCACCACCACCCGCCGACCCGGCGGCCGAGCTGCTCAAGCGGGCGGTTCGCCTGCTCGCCGAAACCAAAGGCGAAGCCTGGGTCAACAAGGGATCGGCCTGGCACATGATCAAGCGCCTCGATGCCACCTTCGACCCAAAGGACCACGGCCACGCCAACTTCGCCGAGATGGTTAACGCGATGGAGTCGATCGTCGAGATCAAAAAGGGCGAGACGGACCATCTACTCCGCGTGCGCTGAGCGCCCCGAGGACGGACCCGACTGCCAGGCATTCAAGGCCCAGAAGGCGTTCGCGCTGGGGAAGAAGGGCCTGGCGTGCGCACCTTTGTTGCATTTGTACTGTAAGTGTTGACGTTCACAGTCATTCCACAACACAATGAATGCATGAAGGCGACCGTCGCAGCAACCGCCACCACCCACGAACAGCAGGTGCTGCGCCTTGCACGCGCCCGAACGCTGCTACGCGCGCGTGACGTGACGCAGCAGGGACTGCCAACGATCGCCCTGACGCGCCTGGTGCAGGCCGGCAAGCTCGAACGCGTGGCGCGCGGCCTGTACGGCCTGCCAGGTGCTGCGAACAGCGAGCACCGCTCGCTGGCGGAAGTCTCGGCACGCGTGCCCAAGGGGGTGGTCTGCCTGCTGTCCGCGCTGCGGGTCCACGAGATCGGCACGCAGGCCCCGTTCGAGGTCTGGATCGCGATCCCGCAGCACATGGTGACCCCCCGGCTGGACCAGCCCGCAATCCGTGTCGTGCGCATGTCTGACGGAGCCCTGGCCGACGGCGTCGAACGCCTGCACATCGACGGCGTCGAGGTGCCGGTCTTCAACGCGGCCCGGACCGTCGTCGACTGCTTCCGGTTCCGCAACAAGATCGGCCTGGACGTCGCGGTCGAAGCGCTGCGCGACGGCTGGAGCCAGCGCAAGTTCACGCTGGACGAACTGTGGCGCCACGCCACGCGCGGCCGCGTCGCCAACGTGATGCGCCCCTACATCGAGGCCATCACGGCATGACCGCCAACCGCGCCGCGTCCATTCGTGCAAGGCTCAAGCAGCACACCGACACGTCGAAGCAGGACTTCAACCTGAGCCTGACCCAGTACGGCCTGGAACGCCTGCTGTACCGGCTGTCCATCTCCGAGCACGCACCGAACTTCCTGCTCAAGGTCGCGCTGCTGTTCCAGCTTTGGTACGGCCAGCCGCACCGTCCGACGCGCGACGCCGATCTGCTGGGGTTCGGCCCGGATGACGTGCCCACGCTCGTTGGCGTGTTCCGATCCATCTGCCGCATCGCAGTGGACGACGGCGTTGTCTTCGATCCCACGTCGGTCGTGGGCAGCCCGATCCGCAAGGACGCCGGCTACGGCGGCGTGCGCATCGATCTGCGCGCAATCCTCGACGGCGCCCGCCTGTCCCTGCAGATCGATATTGGCTTCGGCGATGCCGTCACGCCGGCGGCGCAGTCCATCGACTACCCGACGCTGCTGCAAGACGTCCCCGCACCGACCTTGCGCGCCTACCCCAAGGCCACCGTCGTCGCCGAGAAGCTGCATGCCGTGACCGTGCTGGGCATGACCAACACGCGCATAAAGGACTCGAAGTCTGGCCGGATCAAGTCAACGGCACAACCGCGGCTGATCTCAAATATCGTTTCGTATGG
>JANOJJ010000038.1:0-2775 GCA_031408155.1 Rubrivivax sp. | reverse complement strand
GGCCGAGCCGCTGGACTTCTACCCCGGCATCAACGCGCTGACCCTGTTGCTGCAGCAGGACGGCCCCGAAGCCGAGGCCGAGATCCGCCGCCTGACGCCGCTGGTGACCTACGCCGCGCTGCGCCGCGGTGGCGACAAGTCGGCCGACTACTGGACCGTGGCCACGGTGCTCGAACTGGCCTGCCTGCAGCGCGACGACGCGCTGGCCCGGCGTTGCCTGCCGCGCGCCGTGATGCTGGCGCGCCAGGCCGGCGAAGCGTGGATGATGAAGACCACGCGCGACAACCTGCTGCTGGTGGCGCGCCGCCGCGACGCGGCCGACGCGCAGCCGGTGAACGACATCATCGCGGCGCTGAACCAGGCCCTGGCGTCGTCGTAGGGCGCCCGGAGCGGACCTCGGCCTCTCAGGCCTGCCCGGCAAAACGAGCGGCCACGTCGTGCAGCGCCTGCCGCACTTGGGCCACCACCACCGACTCGGCATGCGCCGACAGCACGAGCTCGCGCGTGGCGCGAGTCATGCCGACGTAGAGCAGGCGCAGCGCGTCGTCCAGCGGCTCGCCCTTGAACGGCAGCGCCTGCAGCCCGGCCACCACCACCAGCTCGAACTCGAGCCCCTTGGCACTGTGCAGCGTCAGCAGCTTGACGCGCGGCGCGCGCCAGTCGAAGCGGCGAAAGGCCAGCCCGCCCATCGACTGGTAGGCCAGCCCGCGCCGCTGCAGCGCCGCTTCGAACGGCGCCAGCTGAGCCCGGGTGCGGCACAGCAGCGCCATCTCCTGCAGCGCCAGGCCGGCGTCGCGCGCGGCCAGCAGCCGGTCGGCCACCCATTCGGCCTCTTGCCGCCCGTCGGCAGCCTCGATCAGCACCGGCAGCGGGCCGCGGCGGCCGGCGCTGGCCGGCTGCACCAGCTGCAGCTCGTCGTCGCTGCGGCCCTCGCCGCCCTGCAGCAGGCCCTGCGCGCAGTGCACGGCCAGCGCCATCACCTCGGCCGTGTTGCGGTAGTTCAGGCGCAGCACCTGGCTGCGGCCGCGCGCGTCGATGCCCACGCTGGCGAAGTTGAACTTGCGCCGCCGCGCCTGGTAGATCGACTGCGCGTCGTCGTACAGCACGAGCAGACTGCGCGTCGCCGGGCTGACCATGCGCGCGGCGATGCGCAGCCACGCGTCCTCGAAGTCGTGCGCTTCGTCGATCAGCAGCGCCACGTACTGCCCGCCGGGTACGCGGCCGTTGTCGACGGCACGCTCCACCGTCTGCGCCAGCGCCTCGAAGTAGGCGTCGCCCTTGAGGCCCTGTGTGCCGTCGAGCTGGTAGCTGCGCACCAGGTCCTGGCACCAGGCGTGAAAGGTGCGCACCTGAACGCGCTCGTCGACCCCGCGCTGACGCAGCAGGTGCTCGATGCGGTCGGCCAGCGACCGGTTGTAGCAAAGCACCAGCACCGGCTGGTCGGGCCGCGCCACGGCGGCCAGGTGGGCCGCACGATAGATCAGGATCATCGTCTTGCCCGAGCCCGCGGCGCCGTGGATCACGCGGTGGCCTTCGCCCAGCGAGCGCGCCACCTGCTCTTGTTGCAGGTCCATCACCTGCAGCAGATCGGGCAGCACCGGCGCGGCAGCCGGTTCGTCGAACGGCAGTTCGGCCTGCGGCTGCAGCCGCACCTCGGGAAACAGGTGCCAGCGGATGCGGTCGCGCTGCGGCAGCGTCAGCGTGTGCGGGTAATGCACGGTGAACATGCCCCACAGCCGGTGCTGCAGCGCCAGCGGCTCGACCGAGTCGGCCAGGTCGTCTTGCAGCAGCGTGCGCGCGGGCGCGAACAGCTCGCCGAAGTCGCTGCCCGCCACGTCGGCCCGGGTCAGGTGCGACATCACCACCCCGTGGCCATGCGGGAACAGCAGCCGCCCGGCGAACGGCCCGTCGGCATGCACCAGCGCCGGGTCGTGCTTCATCAGGTCGACCAACTCGTGCATCACGTCGCGCGCCTGGCGCAGCGGGTGCGGCACCGTGACCCGGCCGTGCGCGCCATGCAGCTCCACCGCGTCGCGCGTGGCCGGCCCCAGCGTGTCGCGCTTCCAGTTCTTAACCTCCAGCAGCAGCACGCCCCAGCGCGGGCTGAGGATCACGAAATCGGGCTGCCGTGCGCGCGGCCCGATCGGCACGTCGTGCCAGACGATGTAATCGTCTTCCAGGCAGCGCTTGAGCTGGTGCAGAACGCGCCGCTCGCCAGGCGTGCAGCGCGCGTCGACCGCGCTCAGGCCTTGCGGAAAGTGGGCCATCGCTGGACGCGGTCTGCCGGCATCAGGCGCGAGCCACGGCCGCCTTCGACCCGGCAGCGTGGGCTAGACGCCAAGTGAAGTGGCCTGCGCGGCGAGCCAGACTCGGACCCTCCGACCCGGCCAGACGCAGCCGCCCGGCAGGGTGCTCGCCGATCAGCACCGGCTGCAACCCGTTGACGAACCGATGATGCGCAACTGTCCTCAATGCGGTACCTCGTGCCGGACGATGGCCCGATTCTGCGGCCAGTGTGGTTCGGCCCTCGGCGAAGCGCCGGGCTGGCGCCCCACGACCTCCGGCCCAGCGGCGCGGCTGCGTTCATGCAGGCGCGCCCAGCGCCGCGAAATGAACCACCCACTCGGCGGCGGGGTCGATGCCCACCAGGGCAGCGGCCTCGTCGTCGTAGAAGGCACCCACCGCGCAGGCGGCCAGACCCAGTGCGCCGGCGGCAAGGTACAGGCGCTCGCCGATCAGCCCGGCCTCGAGGAAACCATGCCGATAGCCACGTGC
>JANOJJ010000232.1:0-12386 GCA_031408155.1 Rubrivivax sp. | reverse complement strand
ACGCCGCCGGAATCGGGCACGCTTGCGGCCAGTTGCTGCACCTCAGCACTGTCCTTGATGGCCAGCAGCCCGTCACGCAGCCACTGCACCACCGCACCGCCGATGAAAACGCTGCCTTCGAGCGCGTACTCGCGCGTGGCGCCGGTCTGCGCGGCCGCGGTCGTGATCAAACCGTTGTGCGACAGCTTGAAGCTTTCGCCGATGTGCATCAGCATGAAGCAACCGGTGCCGTAGGTGTTCTTGGCCAGCCCGCGCTTGAAGCAGGCCTGGCCGAACAGTGCCGATTGCTGGTCGCCGGCGATGCCGGCAATCGGGATCGGGGCACCGAACAACGCCGCGTCGGTCTGGCCGTAGACATGGCTCGACGCAAAGACCTGTGGCAGCAGGCTGTCGGGCACGTGCAGGGCCTTCAGCAGTTCGTGGTCCCACACGTTGTGGCGGATGTCGAACAGCATCGTGCGCGACGCGTTGCTCACGTCGGTGGCGTGCACGCGGCCAGCGGTCAGGTTCCACAGCAGCCAGCTGTCCACGGTACCGAACGCCAGCTCACCGTGCGCGGCGGCGATGTGCGCACCGCTGACGTGGTCGAGCAGCCAGCGGATCTTGCTGCCGCTGAAGTAGGGGTCGATGCGCAGCCCGGTCGAGCGCCGCACCTGCTCGGTCAGGCCCTCCTGTGCTCGCAGCTGCGCGCACAGGGGTTCGGTTCGACGGTCCTGCCAGACCAGGGCGTTGTGGATCGGTTGCCCGCTGCGGCGGCTCCACAGCAGCGTGGTCTCGCGCTGGTTGGTGATGCCGATGGCCGCGATGTCGCCGGCCTGCAGGCCGGACGCGGCCAGTGCCTCGCGCGCCGTGTCGAGCTGCGTGGCCCAGATTTCTTGCGCGTCATGCTCGACCCAGCCCGGCCGCGGAAAGATCTGCCGCAACTCGCGCTGTGCCATCGCCACGATGCGGCCGCTGCGGTGGAAGACGATGGCCCGCGAGCTGGACGTGCCCTGGTCCAGGGCGAGCAGGTGGTCTCGAGGCATGGGGGTTGTCTCCGGCGCAGCCTTGGTCGTTGCATCGACTCTGCCACAGTGGAGATTGATCCGGCCCCTGGCCGCCCGACCGACGGACCGCGCGGCGGGTCCAGGCGCGCAGACCGAGCGGCCATCGGATGCAGGCTACGGCATCAGGTGCACGCGCGGCCCGTCGCTGGCGCTGCCGCTGACCGACATCGACGCCCGCGAGCAGAAGAACTGGGCCGGGCTCTGTTCGCAGCGGTGGTCGGTGCCGCCGGGCAGGCTGGGCTGCGTGAAGGCGATGCCGCGCACGATCATCGTCAGGTGCACCTGGGCACCGGCGTCGAAGCGGCCCAGGCTCAGGTAGACGGTCTTCTTGCTCGAAGGGCTGTCGAGATTGCCGTCCTGGCTGTCGTTGCCGGTCGACGCATCTTCGTCGCTGGTGCTGAAAGCGAGCGGCTCGCCGAACTGCTGCAGGACCGCGAGCGTGCGGTTCTGCGGCGTGTTGCTGCCCATGATGTTGACCTTGTAGTCCGCGCGCAGCCGCATCGCCGTGGTCGACCAGGCCGGATAGCCGTTGACCAGCAGCTCGGCGCGCAGTTGCGAACGCCACCAGGCCGGGCCGTCCTCCTCGGTGTCGCCGCCGACCGAGACCGGCGGGATCACGAAGCGCAGCACCACCTCCTTCGACGAGGTGGCCGGCAGCGTCACGGTGGCGGTCCACGAAGCGGTGGCATCGGCCCGGAACTCGCCGAAGCCACGCAGCACCAGGTGCGGCACGCCGTCGGCGGTCATGGTCGCCCACGACTGCGCCGAGTCGCCGATGACGGTGAAGTCGAACAGGTCGCCGGCCGCCGGCGCCGTCGGCAGCAAGGGTGGGCTGGACAGCGGCAGGCTGCGGTAGACGGCGGCGTTGCTGCCGGACTTGCGTTGCACATCCTGCCTCGGGCTGCCCTGGCTGTAGGCCGAGACCTTGACCGCGGCAGCCACGCGCAATGCCAGGCTGGACCCGGCGGTGTAGGGCAGGCCATCTGCAGCGGCGCTCTCGACTGCTGACAGCACCCGCACCGGGCTGCCGGTCGTGGGGGCGGCGCCGGCCGCAGCCGGCAGCAGGGCCGCAGCGAGCAGCGAAAACACGAAACGGGGTCGGAAGGAGTGGTTCATGGGGTTTGTCCGGTCGAAGGGAGGGCGTGTCAGCGGCTGTAGACCTCGATCGAGGGCCTGAACGCGAGGAAGGCGCCACTGCTCAGCGTGCTCGACGGCAGCGTCAGCGATTCCCGCTGGGCGCTGCAGCTCTTCAACGTGGCGCCGTACTCGGTGCGGGTGCGGCAGCCGGGGGCATCCACGCGCAGCTCGGTCCGCATCACGACCACCGCGGTGCGCACGCTCTTGACCGGCAGGGTGCCCAGGAACAGGGTGACGTCGCCGCTGGGCAGCGGCTGCCCCCATTGCAGGAACAGCGCGCCCCAGTTCGACGGCTGGTAGCGCTGCGGCACCAGCATGTTCGCTTCCGACGACCACACCGGCAGGCCGTCGACGTAGACGTCGACCGCGGAGCGTGTCTGCAGCCGCTCGGGGCGGGTGTAGACGGTCTCGTTGCCACTCGGGCCGCCGAGCGACGACGCGTGCACCCAGCTGCGCTCGTGAGCCGGCGCCTTGAACGACAGGTAGGTGCGCTTCGGCGCGTCAATCGGCGTGGTGATGCGGATGGCGTAGCTCACCACGCTGGCGCCGCTGCCCGACTTCCACGACTGCACCGACGCCTCGCGCGTGCCGCCGAGCACGGGCTTGGCGTCGTAGTCGACCGCCGAGCGCTGCAGCACGCCGTTGTTCAACCCCACCAGCGTCGTGCCCGCCGGCGGCTGGGTGATCCCCAGCGACTCCTCGACCGGCACATAGCCCGGCAGCGAGGTGCCGAAGGCCACCGGCCAGGCGCCAAGCGCCAGCGGGCCCGGCGTGGCGGCATAGCCGTCGTCCATGGCGCTGGCCGAAACCGCGGCGTAGCGGCAGTTGCTGCCGCAGGCGACCTTGGTGCCGGGGTGGATCGGCAGGTGTTCGGCCGTGCCGGTGACCAGCTCGGCCACGTTGACGACCACGTCGGCCGCCAGCGCCGGGGCGTGCGCCAGCAGCAGGGCGAGCACGGCGGCGATGCTGGCGCCGGGCCTGGCGCGAGCGTGGGCATGGTCGGCGGCAGGCATCGGTCTGGTGGCTTGCGCGAAGGTCATGGCGAGCGTCCTTTCAGGGTCGAGCTCAGACTGCGCCGGCAGGGGTGCCGATGCGCAGTCGGGGTCGTATCGAGTCATGCAGATCAGTGACGACGAGTGCATGGTCCATGGCGCGGCGTTGCAAGCGCGTTGCAAGCCCGTTGCAGGCGGGTTGCAAGCACGTGCGAACATCACGCCCGCCAACCCCGTGAGCGCCACCGCCCCGCACCACACCGTCCCCCTGCTGCTGCACCTGGCCGCAACGCCGCAGCTGCGGTTGGGCGGGCGCGAGTTGAATCCCGGCACGCGCAAGGCCCTGGCGCTGGCCTTGCTGGTGGCGCTGGAGCCCGGCTTGCGGCGCGCCCGCGCGGCCGACCTGCTGTGGCCCGACATCGACCCCGCAGCGGCCCGGCGCAACCTGCGGCGCGATCTGTTCCGCCTGCGCCAGCTCGGCCTGGCGCTGGCCGACGGGGCCGGCGACACGCTGACGCTGTCGGCGGCCGAACCCGTCTGGCCGCTGCCGGCAGCCCTGCCGCCACGCTGGCTGGACGGCCTGGACGAGCTGGCCGGACCCGAGTTCGCGCATTGGGTGGACCAACAGCGCGTGCAGTTGCAGCGCCGCTGGCTCGCCGGCCTGGTGGACCAGGCGCGAGGATTGGAGCAGGGCGGGCTGACCCGAGCCGCGGTGCAGGCCTGGCGCGCATTGCTGGCCGACGGTGCGGCCGGGCCCGGGCACGCCGAGGCACGGGCGGCGCTGCAGCGGCTGCAACCCGACATCGCCGAGCCGGATGCCGAGGCCGCCACCGCTCCGGCCGCCCTCGGCGCTGGTCGCCGGATCGAGCTGCCCTTCGTCGGCCGGCAGGCCGAGCGGACGGCGATCGAACAAGCCCTGGCGCAAGGCTTGACGGTGCTGATCGATGGCAGCCCGGGGGTGGGCAAGACCCGCCTGGCCCTGGAGGCGCTGGCCGCACAGGGTGGCGTGCTGGTGCTGCGCTGCCGCCCGGAGGACGCCGCGGTGCCGTACGCCAGCGCCTTGCGCGGCCTGCAGCTGCTGCGCGAGGCCGCACCCGAGGTCGAACTGCCGGCCTGGTCGCGGCGCGACCTGTCGCTGCTGGTGCCCGAATGGGCGGACCGGATCGCCACCGAGCCCGCTGCCCTGGCCACGGCGCGGCTGCAGCGGGCCTACCAGACGGCCTTGCGGACCTTGGCCGACGGCAATTTCGGTGGCCTGATGATCGACGACTGGCAATGGGCCGATGCATCGAGCCAGGCCTTGTGGGAGCCGGCGCCAACGCTCCGCGGGCCAGGGCCGACGGCGCTGCCTTGCCTGGTCGTGCACCGCTCCGGCGAGCTGCCGCAGGCGGCTCTGCAACGGCGGCGCCAGTGGCTCGACGAAGGCCGCGCCATCGCCGTGCATGTGCCGCCGCTGGCGGAGGGCGAGGTGCGGGCACTGCTCGCTGCCCTGGGCGCGCAAGGCCTGGGCGAGGCCGCCCACGAACAACTGATCGAGCGCAGTGGCGGCAACCCGCTGGTCCTGATCGAGACCCTGCGCCATGTCCAGCAAGGCGGCGCGAGTGGCCTGCCCGCGAGCGTGTACGAGCTCATCGTCGCCCGTGCCCGTGCGCTGGGCCCGGCCGTGCGGCGCGTGCTCGAGGCCGCCAGCCTGGCCGGCGACGAGTTGCGGCCGCCGCTGCTGGCCGCTGCCGCCGGCATCGACGAGCTGGCCGTGGCGCAGGCGCTGGAGCACGCCAGCGTGGCCGAGTTGCTGCTGGTCGACGCACGAGGCAGGCACCGCTTCGCGCACGATCTGATCGCACAGGCGATCGCCGACAGCCTGTCGGCAGTGCGCCGGCGTGCCCTGCATGGCCAGCTGGCGGCGGGCTTGATCGGTGAAAACGCCGAGCCCGGGCGCATCGCCCGCCACCTCGACCAGGCCGAGCGCGCCGGCGAGGCCGCGCCGTGGCACCTGCGCGCGGCGCAGGTGGCCCTGCGCCGCCAGGCCTGGCCCGAGGCCGTGATCGCCGGCCAAGCCGTACTGGCCGCTTGCACCGACCCGGCGCTGCGGTTCGACGCCTGGCTGTGCTGCGCGCACGCGTGCCGCCGGCGCTCCGATGCGGCAGGTGCCGAAGCCGCGCTGCAGGCCGCCCTGCCCGACGCCAGGCACGCCGGCCCGCAACGCGTGATCGACCTGTGTCTCGAACGCGCCGAGCTGCACAGCAGCCAGGGCCGTGCCGACGACGCCCTGGCCGAGCTGCGAACGCTCGACGCCGACCCGGCGCTGCAGCCGGCCCAGCGCCGCCGCTTGCTGCAGGAGCAGGCCAGCGCGCACGGCTTCCTTGGTCGGCACGCTGAATCACTGCCTCTGTTGCGCCGGATGTTGGCCGAGCTGCCGGCGTCGGCGCTGGCCGATCGGCAGCGCGTCTTCAGCCTGTTGGCGCGCAACGCTTATTGGGCCGGTGAACTCGACGAAGCGCGCGCGCTGGTCGAACAGGCGCTGGCGCTGAGCCGCAACCTGGGCGATGACGTGGCCGTGGCCAATGGCCTGTACCGCCTGGGCGTGCTCGACCGCGAACGGGGCCTGGTCGAGCCCGCGCTCGAGCGCTTGCAGCAGGCCGCCGAGCTTGCCCGCCGCGCGGGCCATGTGGAACTGCTGCGCTCGGCCCTGAGCACGCTGGCCACGGTGAGGCTCGACCAGATGCGCCTGGCCGACGCCGAGCGCCTGATCGTCGAAGGCGAGCAGGCCGCACCCGACTGGGACACGCCCAACCTCGAGGACATATTCGACGAGCGCCGCTTTCTGCTGCACGGCCTGCGCGGCGAGGTCGACCAGGCCTGGGCAGTCTGCCTGCGCAGCATCGAGCGCCACCGCCTGATGCGCCATCTGCACTCGCAGCTGGGCTCGCTGATGCAGGCCGTCGGCTTGTCGCTGCTGACCGGCGACGACGCGCGTGCACGCAGCTTCCTGGACCAGGCATTGGCGGTCCACGCGGCCGCCGGAGCCGACTCGTTGCACGGGCGCGAGCTGGCGGTGCGAGAGGTGCAGGTGCTGCGCGCCGAAGGCCACGCCGACGAAGCGCTGCGCCGCGCTGACGACTGGTTGGCATCGGCGCAGACCCGGCGCGTGGAAGAGCATGCGCGGCTGCTCGCCGCTGCGGCGCAAGCCGCGCTCGACCAGGCCCAGGTAGCGCGCTCGGCAGCCCTGTTGGCACAGGCCAGCTCGCTGCCCGCGGTGCCGATACCGGTGCAGGCTGCGCTGCTGGCCGCACGTGTTCGCTGCGCCCGCGCCGGTGGCGAATCGGTTGCGGCGGCCCTGGCCGCCGCGCAGGCCTGGCTGGCGCAGCCGGCGCTGCCGGTGCTGGAAGCACGGCTGTTGCAGCGCGCGCTGGACGCCCGGACCGCGCCGACGCGCTGATTCAGGCCAGCGCTTCGTCCAGCACCTCGACCCAGTGCCGCACCGGCGTGCGGGTGCCAGTCTGCAGGTGCTGGATGCAGCCGATGTTGGCCGACACGATGACCTGGGCGTCGAGCGGCGCCAGGTTGGCCAGCTTGCGGTCACGCAGTTCGTAGGCCAGCGCGGGCTGCAGCACGCTGTAGGTGCCGGCGCTGCCGCAGCACAGGTGGCTGTCCGCGCCGGCAAGCTGGAGGTCGAAGCCGAGCTCGCCCAGGCCCTTCTCGACCCGGCCGCGCAACTGCTGGCCGTGCTGCAGCGTGCACGGCGGATGGAAGGCCAGGCGCTGGCTGCCGCGGCTGCGGCGCAGCTTGGGTTTGAGCGCGCCCACCAGCCCGGGCAGCAGCTCGCTCAGGTCGCGCGTCAGCGCGCTGACGCGGCGCGCCTTGTCGGCATAGTCGGGGTCGTGCGCCAGTGCGTGGCCGTACTCCTTGACCGTGACGCCGCAGCCGCTGGCGTTCATCACGATGGCCTCGACCCGGCCCTCGCTCGTCAGCCCGTCGACCAGCGGCCACCAGGCGTCGATGTTGCGACGCATGTGCACCCGCCCGCCGTCGGGGTCGCCCAGGTGCGTGCGGATGGCGCCGCAGCAGCCGGCGTCGTCGGCCACCAGGGTCTGGATGCCGGCCGCGTCGAGCACGCGCGCAGTGGCGCTGTTGATGTTGGGCATCATCGCCGGCTGTACGCAGCCCAGCAGCAGCAGCACCTTGCGCGGGTGCGTGCGCGTCGGCCAGAACCTGGCCCGTGCAACGGCGGCAGCCGGCACCTTGTTCTTCAGTGCCGCCGGCAGCAGCGGCCGCGCCAGTTGGCCGAGCTTCATCGCCGGGCTGAACAGCGGCGACGTGAGGCCGGCCTTGAGCAGCCAGCGCACGGCCCGCTCGCCGGCCGGGCGCGGCACGCGCTGGTCGACCAGCTTGCGCCCGATGTCGATCAGGTGGCCGTACTGGACGCCGCTGGGGCATGTGCTCTCGCAGTTGCGGCAGGTCAGGCAGCGATCCAGGTGCACCTGCGTGGCGCGCGTGACCGGCGCGCCTTCGAGCAGTTGCTTCATCAGGTAGATGCGGCCGCGCGGGCCGTCGAGCTCGTCACCGAGCAACTGGTAGGTCGGGCAGGTCGCGCTGCAGAAGCCGCAGTGCACGCACTTGCGCAGGATCGCCTCGGCTTCTTCGCCGTCGCGTGTGCCCTTGAACTCGGGGGCGAGGTGGGTTTGCATGGGCGACGAGGGTAGCCGGTTCAGACCAGCCGCATCGCCAGCGGCAGCAGCAGGGCCGCCAGCACGGCCTGCAGCGCAAGGGCCAGACCGGCATGCGCACCGGCATCGGGGTGTACCTGCAGCGCGCGCGCGGCACCGATGCCATGCGACGCGGTGCCGAGCGCAAAGCCCCGCACGGCCGGCGACGTGATGCGCAACGCATTGAACAGATACGGGGCGGTGACCGCGCCGACCAGGCCGGTGAGCACGGCGAACACCGCGGCCAGCGCCGGGATGCCGCCGATGCGCTCGGCAATGCCCATCGCCACCGGCGCGGTGACCGACTTCGGTGCCAGCGACGCCAGCACCTCGGGCGGCAGGCCGAAGGCGTGACCCAGCGCCAGCGCGCTGCCGGCCGCGGCGGCGCCACCGACCAGGGCCGCGATGCCGAAGGCCAGCGCGTCGCGGCGCAGCGCGGCGCGCCGCTGCCACAGCAGCCAGCCCAGCGCGACCACGGCCGGGCCGAGCAGCACGTGAATGAACTGCGCGCCGGCGAAGTACGCCGCGTAGGGCGTGCCGCTGCCGAGCAGCAGCGCGGCCAGCACCAGC
The DNA here is from genome assembly GCA_031408155.1 of Rubrivivax sp. Lineage (GTDB taxonomy): Bacteria > Pseudomonadota > Gammaproteobacteria > Burkholderiales > Burkholderiaceae_C > Rubrivivax. The sequence continues at coordinate 3,935 of JANOJJ010000232.1, read as the reverse complement.
ACCGTCCACAGCACCGGGTTGGCCCAGGGCGCGTGGCCGGCATGTGCCGACGCGGCCGCCGCCAGCGTGTAGACGCCGACCGTGGCCGCCAGCCCGAACAGCGGGCTGGCCGACAGGTAGAGCCAGAGGTCGACCAGTTCGCTCATCGTGTGCCTCGCAGCGCGCGCAGCACCAGCGCCGTGACGACCAGTCCGATCCAGGTCGACAGCAGCAGCGCAGCGGCCAAGCCCACGCCGTGCGAGGCCAGCCTGTCGAGGTGGGTGATCACGCCCACGCCGACCGGCACGAAGAGCAGCGACAGGTGAGCCAGCAGCAGTTCGCTGGCGGCGCCGATGTGTGCCTGGCCCCAACCCAGCGCCAGCAGCATCAGCACGAGCACGATGCCCAGCACCGGCCCGGGCATCGGCAGCGCGAGGGCGCGTGCCAGCAGCTCGCCGGCGAGCTGGCAGCCCAGCAGCAGGGCAAATCCAGCCAGTGCGGGGGCGGGCAGGCCGGCCGACGGGCGCTTCGGGTCGGTCATCGCGCCAGCGTCCAGGCCGCGGCCCAGTAATGCGTCCAGGCGGTCCATTCGAAGCCCTGCGCGCACGCGAGCGCTGCGGCGCGCACCGGCTCGTGATAGACGCGTTCGTAGGTGGCGGCCCGGCGACGGTAATAGTCCACCCTGTCGGGCGACGGGACAGCGCTCACAGCCACGGGTACAGCCGCCCCGGGTTGAACACGCGGTCGGGGTCGAACGCGGCCTTGAGACGGCGCTGGATGCGTTCGAGCGCTGCGCTCAGTGGCGACATCACGCCTGCACCCTTGTCGCGGCCGCGGAACAACGTGGCGTGCCCGCCGGCGGCCATTGCCGCTTCGCGCAGCTGCACGGCCGGCGCGCTGGTGCACAGCCAGCGCTGCGCACCACCCCACTCGACGAGCTGCTCGCCCGACAGCGCCAGCACCGGCGCCGTCTGCGGCACCGACAGCCGCCACAGCGTGGCTCCGCCCTGCACCGCGCGCGCGGCGCCGACAAAGAACTCGTCGCCCTGGTCGCGCAGGCCGTTCCAGAACGTTGCCGCGAGCGCCGGCTCGATCGACTCGCCGCCGAGCGCCGCGCAGGCCGAGTCGACCGCCGCACGCGCCCCGGCCAGGCGCAGCACGAGCATGCCGTCCCACCAGGCGCTGGCCGACAGCGGCAGCGGCCGGCCGCCCCACTGGTTGAGCCTGACCAGCGCCGCGGCCTGGTCGAGTTCGAAACGCAGCGTTGCCGTGGCCACCGGCTGCGGCAGCACCTTGAGCGAGACCTCGCAGATCACGCCCAGCACGCCCATCGAGCCGGCCAGCAGGCGCGACACGTCGTAGCCGGCCACGTTCTTCATCACCTGGCCGCCGAAGCTCAAGCACTCGGCGCGGCCGTTGAGCAGCGTGGCACCCAGCACATAGTCACGCACGCCGCCGACGTTGGCGCGTGCCGGCCCGGCCAGGCCGGCGGCAACCATGCCGCCGACCGTGCTGGCGGCGCCAAAGCGCGGCGGCTCGAACGGCAGGCACTGTCCTTGCGTGGCCAGCGCCGCCTCCAGCTCGGCCAGCGGCGTGCCGGCGCGCGCGCTGACGACCAGCTCGCTCGGTTCGTAGCTGCTGATGCCGGCCAGCGGCGTCACGTCGAGCGCTTCGCCGCGTTCGGCTTCGCCATAAAAGGCCTTGCTGCCGCCACCGCGGATGGCCAGCGTGCCTTTGGCCGCGCGTGCGGTCTGCACCTGATCGATCAGGCGCGCCAGCGCCGGGCTGGGCTCGCTGCGGTCCATCAGAACCGCTCCAGCTCGGCAAACGGCAGCAGCCCCCGCTTGACGTGCATCTTGCCGTACTCGGCGCAGCGCTGCAGCGTCGGGATCACCTTGCCCGGGTTGAGCAGGCCGGCCGGGTCGAAGGCGCGTTTGAGCGCTTCCATCTGGCTGCGCTCTGCGGGGCTGAACTGCACGCACATGCTGGCCAGCTTCTCGATGCCCACGCCATGTTCGCCGCTGATGGTGCCGCCGAGCGCGACGCTGGTCTCGAGGATGTCGGCGCCGAACAGTTCGCAGCGGTGCAACTGGTCGGGGTCATTCGCATCGAACAGGATCAGCGGGTGCAGGTTGCCGTCACCGGCGTGGAAGACGTTGCAGCAGCGCAGCCCGTACTTGTGCTCCATCTGCTGGATCGCCAGCAGGATGTCGGCCAGCTTGCGGCGCGGGATGGTGCTGTCCATGCACATGTAGTCGGGGCTGATGCGGCCGCTGGCCGGAAAGGCGTTCTTGCGCCCGCTCCAGAACGTCAGCCGCTGGGCCTCGTCCTTGCTGACTTCCATGCGCGCGGCGCCGGCGCCCGCCAGCACGTCGAGCATGCGCTCGATCTCTTCGGCTACCTCTTCGGGCGTGCCGTCGCTTTCGCACAGCAGGATGGCCGCGGCATCGAGGTCGTAGCCGGCGTGCACGTAGTCCTCGACCGCCGCCGTCATCGGCTTGTCCATCATCTCCAGGCCGGCCGGGATGATGCCCGCGGCGATGATCGCGGCCACCGCGTCGCCGGCTTTGCGGATGTCGTCGAAGCTGGCCATGATGCAGCGCGCCAGTTTGGGCTTGGGCACCAGCTTGACGGTGACTTCGGTGATCACGGCCAGCATGCCTTCGCTGCCGACGATGGCCGGCAGCAGGTCCAGGCCCGGGGTGTCGAGCGCCTCGGAGCCGAACTCGACCGCGTCGCCCTCGACCGTGTAGCCGCGCACGCGCAGCACGTTGTGCAGGGTCAGACCGTATTTGAGGCAGTGCACGCCGCCGGCGTTTTCGGCCACGTTGCCGCCGATGGTGCAGGCAATCTGGCTCGACGGGTCGGGCGCGTAATACAGGCCGTGCGGCGCTGCCGCCTCGGAAATCGCCAGATTGCGCACGCCGCCCTGCACCAGCGCCGTGCGGCTGAGCGGGTCAACCTTCAGGATCTTGTTGAAGCGGGCCAGCGACAGCGTGACGCCCAGCTTGTGCGGCATGGCGCCGCCGCTCAGGCCCGTGCCGGCGCCGCGCGCGACCACCGGCACCTGCAGCGCGTGGCAGGTTTTGAGCACGGCCTGCACCTGGGCATAGGTTTCAGGCAGCGCCACCACCAGCGGCCGCTGGCGGTAGGCGGTCAGGCCGTCGCATTCGTAGGGGGTGGTGTCTTCGTTGTTCCAGAGCAGGGCGTCTGCGGGCAAAACGGCTTTCAGGGCGGTGACCACCTGGTCCTGGCGCGCTGTGCGTTCGGCGCGCTCGATCCGCGCTTTCTGGTCCGGGGTATGTGATGAGTTCATGGCGGTGTTCCGTGTTGAACCCCTACTTTAGGGCAAGCGGCCGCTGGCAGGTTGAAGAAAACTAAAGCTGCTTGTGAATTAAAGAAGGGGATTAAAGAAAGGTTTGGGCCGGTACCTGCCCTGCAGTGTCAGCCCAGGCTTTTGCGCAGCCAGTCGGCAAAGGCGGCGCATTCCCAGCGGTCCATGGTGCCGGTGCGCCAGCACAGGTAATGGGCATGCGGGCTGGGGGTGTTGCGGGTAAACACGGCGCTGGTGCCCAGGCGCACCAGCGAGCCGTTTTCCAGCCAGGGTGCACCCAGCTTGAGCCGGACCAGGGCAATGCCCATGCCGGCAGCGGCGGCGTCGCACATCAGGCCGAGGTCATTGAACTGGGAGCCGTCCAGCGGCTCCGGCCAGTCCAGCTGGTGGGCCGCAAACCAGGTGCGCCAGGGCTCCAGCGGCGAGCGCAGCAGGCTGACGCCTTCCAGGTCATCGGGCACCTCGAACGGGCCGTGTTCCCGCACGAATGCCGGCGAGGCCAGGGGCGTGACTTCATCGCGCGATCGAGGCTTTTGAAGCTGCGTTCTTCAATAACATGATCCTCATTCTGGATACCTTTTTACCCACAGGCTCCGGACAGTCGAAGGCAAGGACGGCAATC
>JANOJJ010000034.1:0-1613 GCA_031408155.1 Rubrivivax sp. | reverse complement strand
CCCCACGCTTATCTCGTTCTTGACCCAGGAGACAACTCTAGTCATCTCTTCCTTCCTTACCATTCAGTGTCGCACCGCGAACTGAGCGTGCTCTCCGTTCATTTCGGTCTCCTGGGTGGGGCCCCGCGTTGACAGGATCGTCTGGGGTTCATCACCCTAAAAACAGCAGCTACCCGGGTGCCGAGAGCGTTGGCGGCGGGGTCGGCAGGCTGATCTGACCGACGATTCGCTGACAGATGTAGTCCAGCAACACCCGCCAGCGGTCGATCTTGGGCAACTGCTCCGCAGCAGCCCTGACGTGCTGGATTGCCGCATGAACATTGGCGATCATCGATTTGATCAAGCCCGTTTCGGCATGCATTGGCGTGAGGTACAGCGTGGTCTGATTGCCGCTGTTGGTGGCTCGCCCGACGGCGGCCAGCAGCAGCGGTCGGCTCGTCAGTGCCTCGCGCCGGGCTTGCGGGTTGGCCGCGCGCACGTACCAGCTCCACCAGTTGTAGACCAGTGCCACGGCTCGCGCGGTGACCTGGCTGCGATGCATGTCTTGCGTGGTGAAGCCGCCCCAACCCCATTGGTTCTTCAATTCGTCGAAGCCGTTCTCGCAGTCGCAGCGGTCACGGTAGAGCTGTCCGATGGCCGCAAGCTCGTAGGTCGCGTTTGTCACCAGTACGGTGTACTCCCAGAGCTGCGCGTTATCCTGAACTTCATCGTGCGACAGCGCCAACACGAGCTGTTCACCGTCTTCGGCTTTGCCGCTCTTCTTTGCAGTTAGCGCTATGTCCTGCTTGATGCGTCGACGCAGTACCACCACGCGCCGCGCTTTGCTCCATCCACTCAGGCGCAACTCGTCTTCGATGGCTTGCCAGCCCTGGCTTGCCTCGGTGGCATGGGTCCAGTCGTCGCGCTTGAACAGCTTCTCTATCAGCCGCTTGACGTTGGCCGTCTTGCGCAGCCGCAGCAGGTACTTCAGGCCGCGCTGCTCGCAGATGTCGATGATGTCCTCGTTGCCGTAACCGCAGTCCCCGCGCACCAGCGCCGGGGCCTTGTCGCCCAGTTCGTCCAGCAGTCGTGCCATTGCCGCCTTGGCATGCTTGGACGCGTGCTGCTTGCCCGAGGCCAGCACGGCGTCAAGCACCAGGCGCAGGTTGCCGATCCAAAAGGTGTGCAGCACGTGGCTGGGCCGACCGGGCTTGTGCGGGTTGTAGCCAATCTCCGCGCCTTCTTGGCGTCCATACAGCGGCTTGATGGTGGCGTCCATGTCCAGCACCCACGGCCGGTCCAGCGGGCAGCCACGGCGACCATCAACGGAATCAGGTGCTCCTCGCGCGGATGCGCCATGCGCGCCGCCGGATCGAGCGCCATCAGCCGGTGGACGACGTCGACCAGCGCCGGCGCGACGCCGTCGACCAGCTGATCGACGCGCGGCGGCGGGCGCACCTTGCCGGCGAGCGCGCCGGCCATGCCGGCGCCGAACGGCAGCGTGCCGGTCAGGAGCTGGAACAACCGGCCGTGGGTGCTGGACATGGACGCCACCATCAAGCCGCTGTACGGCCGACAGGAGGGTGCGGAGATTGGCTACAACCCGCACAAGCCGGGCCGCCCCAGCCACGTGC
>JANOJJ010000207.1:0-5369 GCA_031408155.1 Rubrivivax sp. | reverse complement strand
ACTGATCATAATACTCTATATTATCTATAGAGTTATACCAAGAAAACATCTTAAATATAAAAACGTTTGGCCACCCGGCGCGGGAGCCGGTGGCGATCTGAAGTCGGCTGCGCCGGCGGCGGCTTGCTGCGCGGGGCGCAGCGGTCAGCCGTAGTGCGACACGGTGTCGCCCAGTGCGCGCCAGTGCAGCACGTCGGCCAGCGTGACGCGGCCCGGGCCCTCATCGGCCAGCGCCGGGCGCCAGCCGCGGCGTTGACCGAGGCCGGGTCCGATGGCGATCGCGCCGTCGATGGTGGCCTGCTCGAAGTAGGCGCTGCGCGTGACCAGCACGGGCACGTCGGCGGCGCGCGCGGCCGCCACGCCGCCGGGTGAATCCTCGACCGCAAGCGCGTCCAGCGGGGCAATCTGCAGGGCCTGCAGCGCGCGTTGGTAGACCTCGGGGTCGGGCTTCTTGCTGCGCACGTCCTCGCCACACACCACGGCGGCGAATCGTGTCGGCCAGTCAGGCCCGAACACGACCGTGAAGAGCGCCTGCACGTTGCGCCGGCTGGTGGTAGTGGTGATGCCCAGGCGGATGCCCTGCGCGCTGCAGTCGTCCATCAACTCGGCCACGCCAGCGCGCAGCGTGACGGCGCCGGCGGCCACACGATCGGCATAGAAACGGTTCTTGCTGGCGTGCAGTTCGGCTGCCAGTTCCTCGCGCTGCTGCGCCGACGCGGGAGCGTCGCTGCGCGTCATCATGTCGTGCATCAGCCGTTCCCGGCCGCCGGCCACGGCCAACAGCCGGCCATAGGTCTGATCGTCCCAGCGCCAGGACAGGCCCAGGGCCTCGAAAGCCTGGTTGAAGGCCACCCGATGGCCGTCACGCTCGGTCTCGGCCAGCGTGCCATCGACGTCCCACAGCAGGGCTTTCACGCTGCCGCCACCGCTACGGCTTCGACGCAGGCCTGTTGCACCAGCCGCGCCAGGTGTGGCGCCGTGAGGCCGAAATGCTCGAACAAGGCAGCCGCCGGCGCCGACTCGCCGAAGCGGTCGACCCCGAGCGCGGCTACGCATCCATAGGACCCCCAACCGCGTGTGACGCCAGCCTCGACGCCGATGCGCGGCAGGCCCCGGCCCAGCACCTGGTCGCGCCAGGCGCGGTCCTGGCGGTCGAACAAGGGCGTGCAGGGCAGCGACACCACGCGCACCGGCAGGCCCCGCGCGTCGAGCAGTTGCTGCGCCGCCATCGCCAGTGCCACTTCCGACCCGCTGGCCAGGATCACGGCCCGGGCGCCGGCGCGCTGACTCAGCACATAACCACCACGCCGAACGTCCACCTGCTGCTGCGCGCTGCGCGCCTGCGGCGGCAGGTTCTGGCGCGACAGCAGGAGCGCGCTCGGCCGGTCGTCGTGCTCGAGGGCCAGCGTCCAGGCCACGGCGGTCTCGAAGCCGTCGCACGGCCGCCAGACATCGAGCTGCGGAATCAGGCGCAGGCTCTCGGCCTGCTCGACCGGCTGGTGCGTCGGGCCGTCCTCGCCCAGGCCGATGCTGTCGTGCGTGAAGACATGCACCACGCGCAGCTTCATCAGCGCAGCCATGCGGATGGCGTTGCGGCTGTAGTCGCTGAAGGTGAGAAAGGTGCCGCCGTAGGGGATGCAGCCGCCGTGCAGCGCGACGCCGTTCATCACCGCAGCCATGCCGAACTCACGCACGCCGTAACTGATGTGGCGCGCACCGCAATCCGCAAAGTCGGTCAGGTTCGATGTCGTCAGGTCGGCACTGCCGCCGAGCAGCTCGGGCACGCCGGGGCCCAGCACCGCCAGCGCCTGCTGCGACGCCTTGCGCGTGGCCAGCGCTTCGCGCTGGCCTTCGAAAGCGGCACTCAGCCGGGCCGCCGTGGCCGCCCAGTCAGCGGGCAGGGCGCCCGCCATGCGGCGTTCGAACTCGGCCGCCAGGCCGGGGTGAGCCGCGCGGTACGAGGCCAGGCGCGCGAGCCATTCAGCCTGGCGCACGGCGCCCAGTCGCCGCGCGTCCCAGGCCTGGCGCACCGCCGCCGGCACGTCGAATGCTGCGTGCGGCCAGCCGATCGCCTCACGCGTCCGGGCGACCTCGTCGGCACCCAGCGGCTCGCCATGCGCGCGGGCGGTCCCGGCGCGTGCCGGTGAGCCCTGGCCGATGGTGGTTCGGCAGATGATCAGCGACGCTCGGTCGGCGCTGTCGCGCGCCGCGGCGATGGCCTGGCCGACGGCGACCACGTCATGGCCATCGACCGGGCCGACCACGTTCCAGCCATAGGCCCTGAAGCGCGCCGCGGTGTCGTCGCGAAACCAGCCCTGCACCGGACCGTCGATGCTGATGCCGTTGTCGTCATACAGCGCAATCAGCTTGTTCAGCCGCCACACCCCGGCCAGCGAGCAGGCCTCGTGGCTGATGCCTTCCATCAGGCAGCCGTCGCCCAGGAAGACATAGGTCCGGTGGTCGACCACGCTATGGCCGGGGCGATTGAACTCGGCCGCCAGCCGCTGTTCGGCCAGCGCCATGCCCACCGCGTTGGCCAGGCCCTGGCCGAGCGGGCCGGTGGTGGTTTCGACGCCCGGCGTCAGGCCCACCTCGGGGTGCCCCGGGGTCTTGCTGCCGAGCTTGCGGAAGCGCTTCAACTCGTCCAGCGGCAGGTCGTAGCCGGTCAGGTGCAGCAGCGCATAGAGCAGCATCGACGCATGGCCGTTACTCAACACGAAACGGTCGCGGTCGGGCCAGCGCGGGTCGGCCGGGTTGTGGCGCAGGTGACCGCTCCACAAGGCCACGGCCATCTCGGCCATGCCCATCGGCGCCCCGGGGTGGCCGGAGTTGGCCTGTTGCACGGCGTCCATCGCCAGCGCGCGCAGGGCGTTGGCCCGCTCGTCGTTCGATGCCGAGCTGCCGCGCAACACGCGTTGACTGGATGGGCCGCTCATCACAGCGCCCCCAGCGCACGCTTGCGGCGCTCGACCATGCGCCAGATGAAGGGCGTGAAGATCAGTTGCATGGCCAGTTCCATCTTGCCCCCGGGCACGACGACGGTGTTGGCGCGGCTCATCCACGAGTCGTCGATCATGTTCAACAGGTAGGGAAAGTCGATCCCCTTCGGGTTGGCGAAGCGGATCACGCAGATGCTCTCGTCGGCGCTCGGGATGTCGCGCGCGATGAAGGGGTTGCTGGTGTCCACGATGGGAACGCGCTGGAAGTTGACGTGCGTGTGCGCGAACTGCGGGCAGATGTAGTGCACGTAGTCGGGCATGCGGCGCAGGATGGTGTCGGTCACCGCCTCGGCCGAGTAGCCGCGCACGTTCTTGTCGCGGTAGAGCTTCTGGATCCACTCGAGGTTGATGACGGGCACCACGCCGATCAGCAGGTCGGGGTAACGCGCGATGTTGACCTCGGGCGTGACGACGGCACCGTGCAGACCTTCGTAGAACAGCATGCCGGTGCCTGTGCCCAGGTCTTCCCACGGCGTGAAGGTGCCCGGGTCCTGCTGGTATGGGGCCGCCTCGACGGGGTCGTGCAGGTACTTGCGGCGCTTGCCGGTGCCGGTTTCGCTGTAGTCGCGGAACAGCTGTTCGAGTTCAACGAAGAGGTTGTTCTCGGGCCCGAAGTGGCTGAAGTGCTTGTTGCCGGCCTGCTCGGCTTCGGCCTGGCGGGCCCGCATCTCGGTGCGGTTGAAGCGGTGAAAGCTGTCGCCCTCGATGACGGCGGCAGCCACGTTCTCGCGCCGGAAGATGGCCTCGAAGGTGCGCGTGACCGAGCTGGTGCCGGCGCCCGATGACCCGGTGATGGCAATGATGGGGTGGCGTTCTGACATGGTTTCAATCCCGGAACAGACTGCGGGCAGCGAACAAAGGGGCCTCGACGTCGCGCGACGCGGGTTCGTGGTGGTAGCGCTCGATGCGTTCGACCTCGTTGCGCGAGCCGAACACCAACCCGATGCGCTGGTGCAGCGCCGACGGCTTGACGCCCAGTACCGGCTGGCGCCCGGTGCTGGCGCGGCCGCCGGCCTGCTCCATCACGAAGCCGATCGGGTTGGCCTCGTACAACAGGCGCAGACGGCCGGGTTTGGCCGCATCCTTGGTGTCGCGCGGGTACAGAAAGACACCGCCGCGCAGCAGGATGCGGTGCGCCTCGGCCACCATGCTGGCAATCCAGCGCATGTTGAAGTCCTTGCCGCGCGGACCGGACTTGCCGGCCAGGCATTCATCGACGTAGCGCTTGACGGGCGGCTCCCAGAAGCGGCTGTTGCTGCTGTTGATGGCGAACTCGTGGGTGTCGATCGGCACCTGGATGTCGGGATGCGTGAGCTTGAACTCGCCGATGTTCTGGTCGAGCGTGAAACCGACCACGCCGCTGCCCACCGTCAGCACCAGCATCGTGGTCGGGCCGTAGATCGCGTAGCCGGCCGCCACCTGGGTCGCACCGGGCTGCAGAAAGTCGGTCTCGACCACGTCGCGCGCGCTGTCGATGGCGTCCTGCGGGGCGCGCAGGATCGAGAACACCGTGCCCACCGAAACGTTGACGTCGATGTTGCTGCTGCCGTCGAGCGGGTCGAAAACCAGCAGGTAGGTGCCGCGCGCATAGGCTTGCGGAATCTGGTAGGGCGCGTCCATCTCCTCCGAGGCCATGCCCGCAAGGTGGCCTGACCATTCGGCCTGGCGCAGCAGCATTTCGTTGCTGATCACGTCGAGCGGCTTTTGCTCTTCGCCCTGCACGTTGACGCTGCCGGCCGGCGGCGCCTCGGCCAGCCCCCCGAGGGCGACCTGGCGCGCGATCGCCTTGCAGGCAATCGACACGTCGAGGATCAAGGCATTGAGCTCGCCGCTGGCCTGCGGAAAGCGGCGGCGCTGCATGATCAGGTATTGCGTCAGCGTGTACTTCTTGGACAAGGGCATGGCCGTCCTTCGGTGCGGGTGCTTGCGGGGTCAGGTCGGGGTCTGGAAGACACGGCTGGCCAGCAGGTCGGCCGCGCTCAGGGTGGTCAGGTCAGCCTCGGTCAGCACGCGGTCGCGGTCACCGAACAGCCGGCTGGCCTGGCGCAGCCGCGCGCGGTCGAGCGCATTGCGCACGCTGCGCGCGTTGGCGAAGTGCGGCTGTGCAAGGCGGCGCTCGAGGTACTGGCGCATCACCTCGGCGGTGCCGTCACCAAAGCGGTAGTGCTGTTGTTCGAGCATCTTGCCGGCGATCTGCAGCAGTTCGTCGACCGAGTAGTCCGGAAAGCCGATGTGGTGCGCGACGCGGCTGCTCAGGCCCGGGTTGGACTGGAAGAAGGTGTCCATCCGGTCACGGTAGCCGGCCACGATCACGACCAGGTCGTTGCGCTGGTTCTCCATCACCTGGAGCAGGATCTCGATCGCCTCCTG
>JANOJJ010000023.1:0-3518 GCA_031408155.1 Rubrivivax sp. | reverse complement strand
CCGATTCCCAACGTCTGGCGAGGCTTCACGCTCAAGTGGTACGCCCAGTTGCCGGCCGACACCGAGATCATCAACGGCCTGGTGCTGAGCCTGAAGATCGCCTTCCTCACCGCCTGCGGCTCGGTGCTGCTGGGCACGCTGGCTGCCTTTGCGCTGGTCAAGTACCGCCGCTTCAGCGGGCGCACGCTGTTTTCGGGCATGGTCAAGGCGCCGCTGGTGATGCCCGAGGTGGTGGTCGGCCTGTCGCTGCTGCTGATGCTGGTGTCGTTGCAGCGCGCGACGCAGTCAGCCTTCGGCGTCGGTTTTCCCGAGCGCGGCCTGTCGACGATCTGGCTCGGCCATCTGCTGCTGGGCATGGCCTACGCGACGGTGGTGATCCAGGCCCGGCTGCAGGACCTGAACCCGCAGCTCGAAGAAGCCGCGATGGACCTCGGCGCCCGCCCGGCGCAGGTGTTCTGGCTGGTGACGCTGCCGATGATCGCGCAGTCGCTGGTCTCGGCCTGGCTGCTGACCTTCACGCTGTCGCTCGACGACGTGGTGCTGTCGGCCTTTCTGTCCGGCCCCGGCGCCACCACCATGCCGCTGGTGATCTTCAGCCGCGCGCGGCTCGGCCTGAACCCGAGTGTCAACGCGGTGGCCACGATCATCGTCGCTGTCGTCAGCATCGGCGTCATCGCCACCAGTTACCTGATCGCGCGCGCCGAACGCCGGCGTGCGGTCGAGATGTCTGCCGCCGCGCGCGCTTGAGCACGCCAACAACCCACCCAAGACCCGAGGAGAACCCCGATGAACTTGATGGCCCCCACTGCGATCGTCCTGGCTGTCGCGGCCTCGTTTCCGACCCTGGCGCAAAGCAATGCCGAGCTGCTGAAGGAACTGCAGGCGCTGAAGGACCGGGTGCAGGAACTGGAAAAGAAGCTGCAGGCACCGGCGCCGGTGCCGGCGGGCCAATGGGGCATGACGCCCGAACAGGCGAAGGAGCTCAACCGCCTGTCGATCAAGGCCGAAGCGATGCAGGACAGCTTCACCGACCTGGGCTACAAGGGCCTGAAGATCAGTGGCTCGATCGACCCGACCTTCATCGTTAACCGACGCCAGGACAACTCGAGCTTCGTGCTGCTGAACAACGGCGACGCCCGCTACAGCTACGACAACTCGTACTTCGGCATGGCCGTGCTCGACTTCGAGAAAGAAACCGACAGCGGCACCAGGTGGAAACTGACGCTGGCGCCCGAACGCGGCACCGGCGCGCTGACCAATGGCGGCTCGATCGTGCACGAGGCCACGGTCTCGATCCCGCTCGGTGACCTGCAGACCCGCCTGTGGGTGGGCCAGATCCCCGACTGGACGGGCTACGAATACACGCTGCCCAAGGACAACAAGCTCATCACGCATAACCTGTTGTTCGACACCATGGCGCCGACCGCCTACACCGGTGCCGCACTCGACCTCAAGAGAGGCAAGTGGTGGACTCGCATCGGCCTGGCCAACGTCAACACCGCGCGCCGCACGCCCGGCAACAAGGCGCCGGCGCTGATCTATCGTGTCGACTATTCGAAGGGCGAATACGAAGGCTTCGGCTTCACCGGCCTGCATGGCAAGGCGGCCAATTTCGCGGCCGACGGCAGCTGGATGCGCGACACCGGTGAGCTCGACGCCGACGGCAACCCCGTGCTCGAGGAAACCGGGTTTGCCGGCGCCGGCAAGGACACCCGCATGCACCTGCTCGAGTTCGACGCCTACTTCGTGCGCGGCGACTGGTCGATGTTCGGCCAGCTCAGCTATGGTCAGCAGGCCAAGGCCGCGATCTTTAACAGCGATGGCCAGTTGCGTGACGCACGCTGGTGGGGCCTGTCGGGCACGCTCGGCTACAAGGTCACGCCACGCCTCGAGAGCGTGCTGCGCGCCGACTTCGTCGCCAACAAGAAGAACGGCGGTGGCCTGCTGGGCTACAGCTTTGACGACGGCATCAACGGCATCGGCCGCGGTGTGCTCGACGACGGCAGCTTCGCCAAGGGCGAAGACACCGGCAGCAACCGCTGGGCGCTGTCGCTGGGCATGAACTACCTGTTCGACGAGAACACCACCTTCAAGCTCGAGTTCCGCCATGACGGCGCCAGCCAGCCGGTGTTCGCGCAACACAGCGGGCTCGACATCAAGGGCTACCGCAAGACCAACCAGCTGCTCGGCGCGTCGGTGGTGGTCAAGTTCTGAGTGCATCCTCCGCCCTTGCTCGCCTATGCCTGCCTGGCCGCCAGCATGGCCCTGGTCGGCAGTTATGTCGGCCTGTCGAAGCTGCTGGTGGCGGTGTTTCCGATCTTCCTGCTGGCCTGGCTGCGCTTTGGCATCGCTGCCGTGGCCATGCTGCACTGGGTACGCCGCGGGCCCGGCGAAGCGCCGCTGTCACGGCACGACCGTTGGCTGCTGTTCTGGGAGAGCTTTCTCGGCAACTTCCTGTTCTCGATCTGCATGCTTTACGGCGTTGCGTTGAGTTCAGCGGTGGCCGCGGGGGTGGTGATGGCCGGCATCCCGGCCGTGGTGGCGCTGTTGTCGTGGTTGTTCCTGCGCGAGCGCATCGCGCCGCGCGTGTGGCTGGCGATCGCCTGCGCGGCCTCGGGCATCGCGCTGCTGGCGCTGGCAGGCAGCACCGACTCCGGTCAGGCCATATCGCCGCTGGGCTTTGCGTTGCTGGTGGGTGCGGTGGTGTGCGAAGCCAGCTACGTGGTGATCGGCAAGCGACTGACCGGCAACCTGTCGCCGCGGCGCATCAGTGCGCTGATCAACCTCTGGGGTCTGGCCCTGGTCACGCCGCTGGGCCTGTGGCAGGCACTGAGCTTTGACTTCATGGCCGTGCGTGCGCCGAGCTGGGGCCTGCTGCTTTTCTATTCGCTCGCCGCCAGCGTGGTGACGGTGTGGCTGTGGATGAAGGGCCTGATCCAGGTGCCCGCGCCGCGCGCCGGTGTGTTCTCGGTCATGCTGCCGGTGAGTGCGGCCTTGATCGGCGTGCTGCTGCTGGGTGAGCCGTTCAGCGCGGTCCACGGCGTCGCCTTCGTGATGGCGCTGGCCGGGGTGTTGCTGGCCACCTGGCCGGCAAGCGGCAGATGACCGCGGGGCCGGGGGCCCGGGCCCTCTTCCGGGCACCTCGTGCTTTCGGTGCAGATTGACACGCTTGGGCCTGCCGCGGCCCATCACGCAGACGGCGCCTCGAACGCCCCGCCGATCTGCTTCGCCCGCCGAAGATCGTCCGACTGCAGGTACATCGAAGTGGTTGCCAGCGAGGCGTGCCGCAGGTTGTCGCGCACCGTCGTCAACTCGGCGCCGCGCTGAAGCGCGTGAGTCGCGTGCGTCGCGTGCGTCGCGTGAGTGTGGCGCATCCAGTGCGGTGTGGCTCGTCGCAGCTTCTCAGCCAACGTGGGGTTCGTGTCTCCCAGGCCAGCCAGTGATCGCCATGCGCATCGATCTCGACAGATCCCGGTGTCGCGTGAACGAGCTCACGGCGCGGCGAGGCAGCGCGAGTC
>JANOJJ010000017.1:0-11785 GCA_031408155.1 Rubrivivax sp. | reverse complement strand
ATCAGCTACGGCACCAGCAGCTACGGCTACGACATTCGCTGCGCGCCCGAGTTCAAGGTCTTCACCAACATCTACAGCACGGTGGTGGACCCGAAGAACTTTGACGAGAACAGCTTTGTCGACATCAACAAGGACGTCTGCGTCATCCCGCCCAACAGCTTTGCGCTGGCGCGCACGCTTGAATACTTTCGCATTCCGCGCAACGTGCTGACGATCTGCCTGGGCAAGAGCACCTACGCACGCTGCGGCATCATCGTCAACGTCACGCCGTTCGAGCCCGAGTGGGAAGGATACGTGACGCTCGAGTTCAGCAACACCACGCAGCTGCCGGCCAAGATCTATGCCGGTGAAGGCTGCGCGCAGGTGTTGTTCTTCGAAAGCGACGAGGTCTGCGAGATCATCTACAAGGACCGCGGCGGCAAGTACCAGGGGCAACGTGGCGTGACGCTGCCCAGAGCCTGAAACGGCCTGCCTGGGCCGGACCCGAAGGAGACCCCGATGAAATGGGAAGGCCAGCGCCAGAGCGACAACGTCTAAGACCGGCGTGACGAAGGCGGCACGCCGGGCCGAGCGGGCGGCGGTTTCGGTGGACGAAGCATCGGCCTGGGCACCATCGCCATCGCGCTGGTGGCCGGCTGGATCTTCGGCATCAACCCGCTGACGGTGCTGGGGCTGCTCAGCGGAGATGGCTCACCGGTGGCCGTGCAGGCGCCGCAGGGGCCGGCGCACAAGCCGCCGCCACAGGACAAGCAGGCGGCCTTCGTGTCGACCGTGCTGGCCGATACCGAAGACGTGTGGACGGCGCTGTTCCGCGCCAGCGGCAGCACCTACCAGGCGCCGCGCCTGGTGCTGTTCCGCCAGGCCATGCCGACCGCCTGTGGCGAAGGCCAGGCTGCGATGGGGCCGTTTTACTGCCCGGGCGACCGCAAGGTCTACCTCGACCTCGATTTCTTCGATACCCTGCGTGCCCGGCTCGGTGCGCCGGGCGACTTCGCGCAGGCCTACGTGATCGCGCACGAGGTCGGTCACCACGTGCAGAACCTGCAGGGTGTGACCGACAAGGCCGAAGCCGCGCGCCGCCAGGGCTCGCGCGCCCAGGCCAACGCCTGGTCCGTGCGGGTCGAACTGCAGGCCGACTGCCTGGCCGGGGTCTGGGCTCACCACTCGCAGCGCGGCAAGGGCTGGCTGGAGCAGGGCGACCTGGAGGAGGCCATGAACGCGGCGTCGCAGATCGGTGACGACACCTTGCAGAAGTCCCAGGGCCGGGTGGTGCCCGAGTCCTTCACCCACGGCACCAGCGCGCAACGCGTGCGCTGGTTCCAGCGCGGCATGAAGAGTGGCAACGCCGGCCAGTGCGACGCGCTCGCGGCGCGCGAGTTGTGAGCCGTCCGCGCTACGGCGCCAGCCGCTCGCGCAGCCACTGGCCAGCGTCGTCCAGCCGGTAGCGCAGCCGGTCATGCAGCCGGCTCTTGCGGCCCTGCCAGAACTCCCAGCGGTCGGGCAGCAGCCGATAGCCACCCCAATGCGGCGGCCGCGGCGGGTTGAGCGCGAACTGCGCGGCGACCTTGGCGGCGCTGGCCACCAGCACCGCACGTGACGCGATCACCTGGCTCTGCGGCGAGGCCCAGGCGCCGATGCGCGAGTCGAGCGGGCGCGTGGCGTAGTAGGCGTCGGACTGGGCGTCGTCGGTCTTCTCGACCCGGCCTTCGATGCGCACCACCCGTTCCAGTTCGATCCAGTGGAACTGCAACGCAGCCTGCGGATGGAAGGCCAGTTCGCGGCCCTTGCGGCTTTCGTAGTTGGTGTACCAGACCAGGCCGCGCGCGTCGTAGCCCTTGACCAGCACGATGCGCGTCGACGGCCGTCCGTCGGCGCCGACCGTGGCCAGCGTCATCGCGTTGGGCTCGGGCAGATGGCCTTCGAGTGCCTGCTTCAGCCAGCGATCGAACTGCGCCAGCGGGTCGCTGGCGGAGGCCTGTTCGTCGAGCACATCGCGTTCGTAACTCTTGCGCAGGGCGGCGATATCCATCCACCAAGTATAGGAAGGCGGTTGCATGACAGCGGTTCAAAGCCGGCGACGGCCGCTGTGGCACGACGCAGCAAAGCGCCAGCGCCGGGCGGTGCGAACCGGAGCCACCCTTACGTGGAAGGCCGTAAGTGAACGCCCCACTACCTGTGTCAGACACCTCGGGCCATCCTGTCATGTGCAGGCTCCGTTGCGCGGGGCTCGATCCGTTCACAACCGCTGACAAGCAGGCAGATGAGGCAACGCCCCACCATCGTGGTGCTGGCCGCTGGTCAGGGCAGCCGCTTTTCGGCGCCGCCAGCAGGCCCCGAGCACAAACTCGAGCAAGGTCTCGGCACGTCCACCGTGCTCGGCACGACGCTCGGGCATGTGATCGCCAGCGGCTGTCCCTTCGTCGTCGTCACCACGGCCAAACTGGTGCCGTTGGCGTCGACATTGGTGGCCCGGCGCGACCTGGTGGTGGTGTCGGATGACGATGCCCGGCGTGGCGTCGGCCACTCGATCGCCGCCGGCGTCGCCGAGCGCCCGGCCGCCGCCGGCTGGCTGGTGCTGCCCGGCGACATGCCGATGATCCGCGAGAGCAGCATCCTGGCCGTGGCCGGCGCGCTGGCCGAGCATCCGGTGGCTTTTTCGCAGTACCGCGGCCGGCGTGGACACCCGGTGGGATTTGCCTCCGAGCTGTTCTCGGAGCTGGTCGCGCTCGAAGGCGACGAGGGCGCACGCCGGATTGTCGCGCGCTACCCGGCGGTCGGTGTCACCGTGGACGACCCTGGCGTCCTGGTCGACATCGATACCCAGGCCGACCTGGCCCGAGTGCGCGGCAGTGCTGCGGCCGCGGTCGCGGCCGACTCAGGTTCGGTCTGACTGCGGTCTGTCGCTGACCAGCCCATGGCGCCTGGCCAGGCGCATCAGGCGCTCGATCTCGCGGTCACGAACGCCCTGTGCGAGCAGGGCTTGCGCGGTGTCCGCCAGGTAGTCCAGCGTGCTGCCGTAGCGGCCCCGAGCGTGGCGCAGGACGTGCAGCACTTGCTCGTCAGGCAAGCGCGGCAGGCAGGCTTCGCTGCAGCGGCTGAGCGTGAAGGCCAGCGCCTGCACAACCCCCTGCGACGTGCGACACGGCAGCCAGCGTGGGTCGTACACCCCGGTCGGCATCTCGCGCGCCCACAGGCGGTCGAGCTCGTCGTGTGCGCGCTCACGCGCCAGGCGATAAACCACGCCGCGGCAACTGCCGCCGGGCAGCAGCGCGAACACCAGGCCCGGCAGCTCCGGCGTGCCGCGGTTGACGCGCGAGCGCATGCGCAACGCCCGGTGCCAGCCGTGTACGCTGGCGTCACGGCGTTCGACGGCATCGAATTCGGGGCGCCAGATCAGCGACGCATAGCCGAACACCCACAGGTCGTGCCGTCCGCCCCATTGCGCGCGCAGGCGCTCCAACATCGGGCCTGGATCACGCAGCGGTTTGAGGTCGGGCGGCAGGGGCGGGGTTGGCATCGCAGGGGCAGCAGCAACCAAGGCGCCTGGATTTGATCATGTAACCCAGTTACTTCATAATCTGATCGATGGTTACAGCCTCCATTCGATCCCGCCCAGGCCTGCATCCGGTGCTGACCAGCGCGCAGTCAGCGCAATGTTCAGGGCGCTGAACAGGGCGCCGTGAGCTGGCTCTGAATATCCTGAGTCGAACACCATGACCAATCCCAAGTCCAAGTCGCCGATGAACCCGCTCGACCTGGTGCTGCATGGCCCGGTAATTCCGGTCATCGTGCTGCAGCGCGTGCAGGACGCCGTGCCGCTGGCCGAGGCCTTGCTGGCTGGCGGGGTGCGGGTGCTCGAGGTGACGCTGCGCACGCCCGCTGCGCTGGCCTGCATCGAGGCGATCGCGCGCGCATTGCCCGAGGCGCTGGTCGGCGCCGGCACGCTGCGCAGCGTGGCCGATGCCGAGGCGGCCTTCGATGCCGGAGCGCGCTTTGGCGTCAGCCCGGGTTACCTGCGCGAACTCGGTCACGCCTGCCGCAACCTCGGCCTGCCGCTGTTGCCCGGGGTCTCGACCGCCAGCGAGGTGATGTCGGCCGCCGCCGGTGGTTACGATTTCCTGAAGTTCTTTCCAGCTGCAGCGGCCGGCGGCGTGCCGATCCTCGAGGCCCTGGCCGGGCCCTTCCCCGACATCGCCTTCTGCCCCACCGGCGGCATCACGCCCGCCAACGCGGCGCAGTACCTGTCGCTGCCCAACGTCAAGGTCTGCGGCGGCTCCTGGCTGACGCCGGCCGACGCGGTGCAAGCCGGCGACTGGGCACGCATCACGCGGCTGGCGCGCGAGGCCGGCGCGCTGCGCGCCTGAGGCCCGCGCCGCGGCGCCCTACTGCCGCGGCTTGAGCTTGCCGCAATCGGCGGCGACCCACTTGCCCGACTGCTGCATCTCGATGCGCTGCCGCTTGCCCTCGCTGGTGCTGTCGACCACCATCTTCATTGCATAGGCCTTGTCACCGCTGAGCGTGATCTCGCCACTGCCCTTGCTCGGTGGGTTCGCGCAGGTGAACTTGAAGCGCACGGTCGAACCGCTGCGTTCCATGCTGTCGCGCTTGCAGCGGCCGTCCGGGTCCTGCGGCACGTCACCACGTTCGGCCTGCTCCTTGCTGACGCAGGTGCGGATCGCGCCCGCGCTGCCGCCAGCGCCGATCCCCACCCCCTGCTTGGCCATCATGCCTTCCATCATCTTGCGCTGGTCGGGCGGCATCGCGGCCATCTGTTCCTGCATGCGGGCCAGGTCGGCCTGCATCTCGCTGCCGCCGGCGGCGTTGGCGTTCATCGTCATCTCCCACAGCCCGGGGGCGATCTTCTGCGCCTGTACGGCGAGCGAACAGCCAGCCAGTGCAAGCATGGCGACGAGGGGTTTGAACATACGCATGGAGTTCCTCCTGAAGGTCAGTTGAAGGGTATCAGGCCGAGCGCTGGATCAGCTCGATCTTGTAGCCGTCGGGGTCGGTGATGAAGGCGATGAAGGTCGTGCCTCCCTTGACCGGGCCGGGTTCGCGCGTGATGGCGCCACCCAGCGAGCGCGCCTGCTCGCGCAGCGCGGCGCAGGTGGCCGTCACGTCGGGCACGCCGATGGCGATATGGCCGAACGCGGTGCCGATGTCGTACGACTCGACACCGTAGTTGTAGGTCAGCTCGATCTCGGCATGTTCGGGGTTGCGCCCGTAGCCGACGAACGCCAGGTCGTACTGCTGCTCCGGCCGCTCGGTGGTGCGCAGCAGCGTCATGCCCAGCAGCTGGGTATAAAAGGCGATCGAGCGTTGCAGGTTGCCGACGCGCAGCATGGTGTGAAGCAGTTGCATGGGGTGGGTCAGGTGATGGCCGAAGGGCGCCCATTCTCACGCCGCCTGCGGCGCCGGTGCTGGCCCGGGATCAAGCTCACGGTGCAACGGTGGTGGCGGCCGTGCGCGCGGCCTTGACCGCCTGGCCCAGGGTGATCACCGCCAAGGCGTAGTAGCTCGACCAGTTGTAGCGCGTGAGGGCATAGAAGTTCTGCGTCCCGGCGACGTGGCTGGGTGCAGCCTCGCCGTTGTGCAGTTCGACCAGGGCCAGCAGGCCGTCGTGGCCGCCGCCGCGCTCATCGAGCGTGGCCCCGTGCTCGACGAATTGCGCCGCACTGAAGCTGGGCTTGATGTCGGGCCCCAGCAGCGTGGCGCGCGCCTGTGCATCGGCTGGCGGTTGCACCGCGTAGTGGGTCAGCATGCCGCGCTGCCAGCCGTGCACCCGCAGATAGTGCGCGACGCTGCCGATGCTGTCGGCCACGCTGCGCTGCAGGTCGATATGGCCGTCGCCATCGAAGTCGATTGCATGGCGGTTGATGCTGCCGGGCATGAACTGCGGCCAGCCGATGGCACCGGCGTACGAGCCCTTGAGGCTGTCGGCACGTACGCCTTCGCGCCGCGCCAGGACCAGCAGTTGTTCGAGCTCGCTGCGGAAGAAGGCGCTGCGGTCGCTGCGGCCGGTGGGGAAATCGAAACTCAGCGTGGCCAGCGCGTCGAGCACGCGGAAGTCGCCCGTCATGCGGCCATAGAAAGTCTCGACACCGATGATGCCGACCACCACCTCGGCCGGCACGCCGAACTGTTGCTCGGCGCGTTGCAGCGTGGCGGCATGGGTCTGCCAGAACGCCAGGCCGGCGTCGATGCGGCGCGGCTCGACGAAGCGCTCGCGGTAGGCTGCCCAGTTCTTGGCCATGCCCGCTGGCGGCGGCATGATCAGCCGGGCCACGCGCGGCAAGCGGCGCGCACCGGCGAGCTGGGTCATCACCCAGGCCGGATTCCAGTCGCGGCGGGCTGCCACTTCGGCCGCAAACTCACGCAGTTCGGCGCGCCCGCGATAGGGCGTGGAGGCTTCGGCCTGCGGCGCTGGTGTTGCCGCCCGTTTATGGCGCGGCGTTGCCGCCAGCATCGACGCGGGCAGCAGCGCACAAGCCAGCAGGCTGCACAGCAGGCGCAGGCGAGGCATCGATCCGGACATGGCCAGATTATCGGCGCCAGCGTCGCCCGCGCATCGTGCTTCAGCGGGTAGCGCTGCGTGCCGCCGCCTGCGCAAACTCGCGCCACCAGCGACGCAGCGCTGGGCGATGGTCAGCCCGGGCATAGCGCGCACGGTCGAGCGCGTCCAGCCGCTCGGCCAGCTCGCTGCCGCGTTCGCCCAGGGCCTGGCGCACGCGCTGGGCACGGGTGCGCGGCGGGTCGTGTGCGGCCACGCTCACGCCGAGTGTGCGCAAGGCCGTGGCCACACGCTGCTGCAGGCGCTGCCAGGGGTCTTGGCGATGGCGGTCCCACAGCGCCCAGCCGGCACCAGCCAGGCTGCCGGTGCACAGCAGGCCGATCAGCAGGACGCTCAGGTCGGCCCAGTCGGGCGACTGGAAGCCGAGCTTCTTCAAGAGGTCGAGTTGCTGGCCGCGGGAGTAGTTCAGCACCCACTGGTTCCAGCGGTTGTTGATTGCCTCCCAGGTCTGCTGCAGCTGCTGCGCAAAGGCGGCGTTGACGTTGCCCAGCGCGCTGGCGACAAAGCCGCGCAGAGGCTGCAGATTGCGGCTGCTGCGGATGCGCTCGGGAGCCACCGCGGCCGTGGGGTCCACGCGCACCCAGCCGTCGCCGGCTTGCCAGTACTCGGCCCACGCATGGGCGTGGCTCTGGCGCACGATGTAGTAGCCGTCCACCGGTTCGGGGTCGGTGCCCTGGTAGCCGGTGACGATGCGCGCCGGCACGCCCATCGCCCGCATCATGACCACGAACGATGCCGCGAAGTGCTCGCAAAACCCGAGCCTGCGGTCGAACCAGAATTCGTCGACCGCATCCCGGCCATAGCGCCCGGGCACCAGCGAGGAGATGAACTCGTTGCTGCGCACATGGGCCAGCAGTCGTTCGGCCAGGTGGCGCGCGTCGGCGCCCGCGGTGTCCGGCTGCCGGCGCAGATCGGCCGCCCATTGCAGGCTGCGCGGGTTGTAGCCCGGCGGCAGGGCCACGAAGTCGCGCCGGCCCGGCAGCTCGTGGCGCGGGCCGTGGCGGTGCTCGGTCCAGGCCTTGGCGCGCGCGCGCACGCGATCGGTGATCGGGCGGTCGAGCTGCCACTGAGCGTCGGCGCGCAAGGTCAGCGTGAAGCCTTCGAGCTCGGGCACGGCATCTGCGCGCTCGGGCGTCATCTCGAGCAGCGGCAACAAGGTCAACCGGCTCGGCTCCAGCGTCAGCTCGTACTCGACCGGGGCGCCGAACACCTGCAGCTCGCTGCGCAGCCGCTGCGCAGGCGAGAAGCCCGCTGTCAGCCGGGTCCACTCGCGGCCGTCGAAGCTGGCGAGCACCGGTCCGCGGAAGTAAAGCTGGTCGCCCGTCGGCACCCGGCCGAGGAAGCGCACCCGCATCGCGATGCTGTCGTCGTTGGCGATCTCGGCCACGCCGCCGAGCTGCAGCGAGCCCGACAGCCCGGTGCGGCCGGCTGCGTCCTGTGGCATGCCCCACAAGGGCGCCATGCGCGGAAACAGCGCGAACAGCAGCACCATCAGCGGGGCGCCGAGCAAGGCCGCGCGCGCGGCCAGTGCCCCGGCGCGCGCCAGCGGCGGCCGGCCGACCGGCATGTGTGCGAGCACCAATGCCGTCAGCAGCCCCCACACCGAGACCAGCATCGACAGCGCCACCAGCAGCGATTGCGAGTACAGAAAGTTGGTCAGCACCAGGAAGAAGCCGAGGAAGAACACCACCAGCGCGTCGCGCCGGGCGCGCAGCTCCAGCGTCTTGAGCGCCATCAGCACCACCAGCAGCGTCACGCCGGCCTCGCGTCCGAGCACGGTGCGTTCGCTCCACAAGGTCAGTGCCACCGCCAACGTCAGCACCGCGGCCACGATCCAGCGTGACGGCAGCGCTGCGCCGCGGACTGCCAGCCAGCCGCGCCAGCACAGGATGGCGGCGGCCAGCAGCCCGCACCAGGGCGGCAGGTGGGCGCCGTGCGGCAGGATGGTCCAGCCGATCACGCCGAGCTGGAACAGCGTGTCGCGCGCTTCGCGCGGCAGGCGTTGCCAGAAGTCGAGGCTCACCTCAGCTCCACAGCGCCAGCGCTTGCAGCGCGGCGCGGCGCTGGGCGTCGCCCTGGGCCAACGGCAGCTCGTGGCCGGGCAACAGCAGGCGATAGGCGTGGCCGGCGCGGTCGGCGGCCAGCACCCATGCCGCCAGCCGCGACAGACGCAGCTCGGCGTCACCGCTGCGGGTGGCCTGCCAGTCCAGCGTCAGCTCGCGCACACCGCTGCCGGCGGTGTCGCGGCTGACCAGTTCACCGGTGCGCGCAACCTTCTTCCACAGCACCTGGCGCAGGCTGTCGCCGCGGCGCCAGGCGCGCACGCCTTCGAGTTCGGCGCCCTCGCTGCGCTGCTGCCGTGGTTGATGATCGTCGGGCCGCGCCCTGGTCAGCGGCAAGGGCGCTGGCGGGCTCTCCGGGCGCGGCCAGGCCAGCACATGGGCCGCCGGGCGCCACAGCGTCCAGGCGCGGAAGAGGCCGAACGGGAACAGCGTCTCGGCGACCAGAGTGGGCACCCGGTGCAGGCCGCGCGCCGGCGGCACGATCGAGACCCGGGCGCTGGTCTGCCCCAGCGCCGGCACGTCGCACCAGACGAAGCTGTTGCCGTGGGCGGTCCGGTCCTGGAAGTGCAGGGCGACGCCGTTGCGCTCGCCGCCGGGGTTCGTGAGCACGATCTCGAGCAGCGCGGCGTCGCCGGCAAACACCGCCGGCACCGGCCGCAGGTGCAGCGTCAGGCCACGCAGCGTGCCGTGCGTCAGGTGCATGGACACCAGTCCGGCACCGGCGAGCAGGAAGGTCAGCGCGTAGCCCAGGTTGAGCTGGTAGTTGATCGAGGCCAGCAACATCAGCAGCAGCGTCAGCGCGAAGACCAGGCCGGCCCGGGTCGGCACGATGTAGATGTTGCGCTGGTTGAGCGTCCAGCTGTCGGTCAGTGGCAAGCGCTGCAGCCACCACTGCCGGATGCGGGCCCGCAGGCCACGTGGGCCGGCAGCCGATGGCGTGCCCGTCGACGCGGTCGCTTTCACGGGATCGGCACCGCCTCCACCATCGCGCGTACCTGCTCGATCGGGCCGCGGCCGGCCCCTGGCAGCGGCACCAGGCGGTGCGCGATGGCCTGCGGCAGGATGGCTTGCACGTCGTCAGGTGCCACGTAGTCGCGGCCGGCCATCATGGCGCGCGCCCGAGCCACCCGCAGGACCGCGATGCCCGCGCGCGGCGACAGGCCGTCGACGAACCACTGCCCCGAACGAGACGCGGCGATCAGCGCCTGCAGGTAGTCGAGCAGCGAATCCGAGGCATGCACCTGCAACACCAACTGCTGCGCCGCCTCCAGTTCGGCCGGCGGGATCACCGGTTGCAACCGGGCGCTGGCCTGGCGCCGATCGGTGCCGGCCAGCAACGCACGTTCAGACGCGCGGTCGGGGTAGCCCAGCGTGATGCGCAGCAAGAAGCGGTCGAGTTGCGACTCCGGCAACGGGTAGGTGCCGAGCTGGTCGCTCGGGTTCTGGGTCGCGATCACGAAGAAGGGGCGGGGCAGGGCGCGTGTCTCGTTCTCGACCGAGACCTGGTGCTCTTCCATCGCCTCGAGCAGCGCGCTCTGTGTCTTCGGGCCGGCGCGGTTGATCTCGTCGGCCAGCAGGACCTGTGAAAACACGGGACCCTGATGGAAGACAAAGGCCTCCTTGGCGCGCTCGAACACACTGACCCCGACCAGGTCACTGGGCATCAGGTCGGCCGTGAACTGCACGCGTGAGAACTTCAACCCGAGCGAGACCGCCAGGGCATGGGCCAGGGTGGTCTTGCCCACACCAGGAACGTCCTCGATCAGCAGATGGCCACCGGCCAGCAGGCAGGCCACGCAGTCCTCGATCTGCGGGCGTTTGCCGACGATGATCGTGCTAATCTGGTCAACCAGCCTGGACAGCTGGCGCACGGGGTCTTGCTGCATGCACCTGACCATAGCCTAAAAATTCGAGACTCGATCTGCCGATGAGCACCGCCTTCTACAGCCACGCCGACTGTCGCCTGCACGACATGGGGCGCGGCCATCCGGAATGCCCGCAGCGGCTGGACGCCATCTCGGACCACCTGCTGGCCACAGGGCTGGACATCGCGCTGTTGCACAAGGACGCGCCGATGGCCACGCTCGAACAGCTCGAGCGTGCGCACACCGCCGGTTATGTGCTGCAGCTCAAAGACCTGCTCGAGCGGGTGCGGGACAGCGGTCAGCCCAAGTCGCTCGACCCCGACACGGTGGCTGCGCCGGGCACCTGGCATGCCGCGCTGCGCGCCGCCGGCGCTGCGGTGGCGGCCACCGACGACGTGATCGCCGGCCGCGCCAGGAACGCCTTCTGCTCGGTCCGACCGCCCGGCCACCACGCCACGCGCGACGAGACGATGGGCTTTTGTTTCTTCAACAACGTGGCAGTCGGCGCGCGCCATGCGCTCGACGTGCACGGCCTGCAGCGCGTGGCCATCGTCGACTTCGACGTGCACCACGGCAACGGCACCGAAGACATCATCGCCGGCGATGACCGTGTGCTGATGTGCAGCTTCTTCCAGCATCCGCTGTACCCCTACAGCGGCGCGGTTCCCAAGGGCACCAACATGGTCAACGTGCCGGTCGCGCCCTACACGCGCGGCACCGAGTTGCGCGCCACGATCGAGGCGATGTGGATGCCGCGGCTGGAGGAGTTTCGCCCGCAGATGGTCTTCATCTCGGCCGGCTTCGACGCCCACCGCGAAGACGACCTCGGCCAGCTCGGTCTGGTCGAGGCCGACTACGAGTGGATCACGCGTTGCCTGGTGGAGCTGGCCGACCGCCATGCGGGCGGGCGCATCGTGTCCTGCCTCGAAGGCGGCTACGCGCTGAGCGCGCTGGCGCGCAGCGTGGCCGCCCATCTGCGCGTGCTGGCGGACATGTGACCAGGCCCCAGGGCCAACCCGTAACCGGATGACCCGCGTGCCGACGGCCGACGAACTCGGACGCCTCGTCGATTCACTGCTCAAACCCACCGTGTTGACCGAGGCGGTGGCGGTGCTGGCCTGCTTGCTGCTGGCCTGGGGCGTGGTGCGCTTGCTGCGCGGGCGGGATGCGCGGCCGGGGTCGATCTGGTTCGGTGACGGCGTGGTCGACGGCGTGCTGTTCCCGGTCGCAGCCCTGCTGTTGGCGTTGCTGGCTCGTTATGGTCTGCAGGACTGGATCCCACCGGC
>JANOJJ010000143.1:0-2951 GCA_031408155.1 Rubrivivax sp. | reverse complement strand
CAACATGGGCGACGGCACCTACTTCCACTCCGGGCTGCTGGCGATCCGCGCCGCCGTGGCCGCCGGCGTCAACATCACCTACAAGCTGCTCTTCAACGACGCCGTGGCCATGACCGGCGGCCAGCCGGTGGACGGCATGCTGAGCGTGCCGCAGCTCACGCGACAGGTGCACGCCGAAGGCGTGCGGCAGATCGTCGTGCTGGCCGACGACGTAGACAAGTATGCGCGCGACGCGGCCTTCGCCCCCGGCGTGCAACTGCTGCCGCGCGAGCAGCTCGACGCCGTGCAGCGCACGCTGCGCGAACTGCCCGGCGTGACCGTGCTGGTCTACGACCAGACCTGTGCCACCGAGGCGCGGCGCCGTCGCAAGCGCGCGCAGGCTGGCCCGGACAAGCGCCACGTCGTCATCAACGAAGCGGTGTGCGAAGACTGCGGCGACTGCAGCCTGAAGTCCAACTGCCTGTCGGTGGTGCCGGTGGCCACCGAGTTCGGCAGCAAGCGCGCGATCGACCCGTACACCTGCAACCTCGATCTGAGCTGTCTGGACGGAGCCTGCCCGGCATTGGTCACGGTCGAGGGCGGATCGCGCCGGCTAGCCCACGGCCAGGCGGTCGACGATACCGACCTGCCCGAGCCGGTGCTGCCGGCCCTGCAGGGGGCCTGGTCGATGCTGGTGGCCGGCGTCGGCGGCACCGGCGTGCTTACGCTCGGTGCCTTGCTCGGCATGGCCGCACACCTCGAAGGCAAGGCCGCCACCGTGCTCGACCAGACCGGCATGGCGCAAAAGGGCGGCGCCGTGCTGACCCATGTGCGCATCGCCGCGCAGCCGTCGCAACTGCTGTCGCCGCGCATCGTCCACGCCGACGTGCTGTTGGGTTGCGACCTGCTGGTGGCCGCTGGCCCCGAGACGCTGCAACGCCTGCGGCGCGAGCGCACGAAGGCCGTCATCAACACCGCCGAGACCATCACCGGCGACTTTGTGCGCCACCCCGACCAGGTGTTCCCGCGCCAGCCCACGCTGGCGCTGCTGCGCCAGGCCCTGGATGCGCCCGACGAGATCGATGCGACCCACCTGGCCGCCGTGCTGGTCGGGCATCCGATTGCCGCCAACATGTTCCTGCTTGGCTTTGCGTGGCAGCGCGGCTGGGTGCCGCTGGGGCGCGAGGCGCTGATGCGCGCGGTCGAACTCAACGCCGTTGCCGCGCACGACAACCAGCGCGCCTTCGCCTGGGGCCGGCGCGCAGCCGTCGATGGAGTGGCGCTGGCCGCGCGTGCCGCGGCGGCCGAAACGACCCTGCCGTCGCACCGCCTGTCGACCAGCCTCGACGAGGTGCTGGCACGCCGCCGCGCCGAGCTGGTGGCCTATCAGGACGAGCCGCTGGCGCGCCGCTACGAGGCCTTGGTGACGGCGGTGCGCGCCGCCGAGCGCCGCGTCGCGCCCGCCAGCGAGCGGCTGGCCGACGCGGTGGCGCGGCAGGCGTTCCGCCTGTTCGCGATCAAGGACGAATACGAAGTCGCGCGGCTGTTCAGCCACCCCGACTTCGACGCCGCACTGGCCGCGCAGTTCGAGCTCCCGATCAGGCTGCGCTTTCACATGGCGCCGCCATGGCATCGCAGCGCGGCCGACGGCTCGACGCGCAAGCGCCAGTACGGGCCCTGGCTGCGCAGCGCCATGCGGCTGCTGGCGCAGGGACGGCGCCTGCGCGGCACGCCGCTGGATGTGCTGGGCTGGCGCGACAAGCGGCGCCAGGAACACGCGCTGGCGGACGCGTACGAGGCCGCCATCACGCGTATCGTCGGCAGCCTCGACGCGCCGCGGCTGGATGCAGCGCAGGCCATCGCCGAGGCGACCGACCCGGTGCGTGGCTACGGGCAGATCAAGGCGCCGCGGGTCGTCGCTGCGCGCGAACGCCTGCAGGCGCTGCTGGCTGCGTACGACTCCGCCGGCAGCAGCGCGACGGCGCCAGCGCTGGCGGCCTGAAGTCGTGAGCGCCATTCGGTGACCACCATTCGCGACTGGGCCGCCGCCCCCTGGTGGACCAGCGGCTTTCGCCCCTTCTACCTGCTGGGTGCGCTCTACGCGCCGCTGCTGGCAGTCGGCGGTGCGGGCGCGTTTGGCGGTGTGGTCGACCTGAGTCGCTCCGGTGGGGCCCTGTTGTGGCACGGGCACGAGATGCTGTTCGGCTTTGCCAGTGCGATCGTCATCGGCACCCTGCTGACGGCGTTGCCGAGCTGGGCCGGGACGGCCGAACTTCGCGGCCTGCCGCTGGCCTTGCTGGTAGCCGCCTGGCTGTCCGGCCGCATCGCCCTGTGGGCCGCGCCGTGGTGGCCCGCGGTCGCGGTGGCGCTGGCCGACCTGCTGCTGTGGCCGGCCTTCCTGCTGCTGATCGCGCCTGCGCTGTGGCGCCTGCCCAACCGGCTGTACCGGTTGCTGCTGCCGCTGGCACTGGCGCTGGCGCTGGCCAACCTGGGCTATCACCTGGCAGCCGCGCAAGGCAATCTGCCGGCTGCGCAGCAGGCCTTGCGCGCCGCGGTGTGGGCCCTGCTGGTGCTGTTCACGCTCAAGGGCGGGGTGCTCACGCCGATCTTCACCGGCAATGCCTTGCGTGAGCTGGGCCGGGGCGAGCAGGCGCGCTTTTCGATGCCGCTCGAAGCGCTGGCGCTGGCCCTGCTGGTGGCGCTGGCGCTGGCCGACCTGTGCGGCGCGGCCGCAGGCCTGACCGGCGCGCTGGCGCTGGCCGCCGCGCTGGCGCAAGGCGTGCGCGTCGCGCGCTGGCAGGGTTGGCGCGTGGCCGACCAGCCGCTGCTGCCGGCCCTGCACCTGGCCTTCGTGTGGCTGCTGCTGGCGCTGCTGCTCAAGGGCGCGGCCGAGCTCGGCAGCGGCGTGCCCGAGGCCGCCTGGCTGCACGCCTTCACGGTCGGCGCGCTGGGCCTGATGATGCTGGCCTTGA
>JANOJJ010000112.1:0-4220 GCA_031408155.1 Rubrivivax sp. | reverse complement strand
TGATCGCTCGCCACTCCAGGCCATCGAGTTCGTTCAGCGCACCCCTCAGGTCGATCAGTCGCAATTCGGTCTCGGCACTCCGACTCGCCCAGCCGTTCAACCCGTAGATGCTGAAGGTCGCAACCAAGGCCACGAGAATCGAGGCGAGTATCACGGACGAGATCGACTGACGTCCTTGCATTCTTCTCTCCAGCAGGGTTCAGCCGACCACACGGCCACGGTTTCTCGTGGGCGCTGTGTCGAACGGGGTGCGCCTTGCGAACTCTGGACCGTCCTTTGCGTGTCAAAAAGTTGGAAACCGGGAGTCCTTCGGTGGACGCTGACGGGTCTTCATGATCTATCGGCAACCGAGAACGGAAACTGAGGTTGCATGCACGCGACTGACGCGTGCCGCCGGCGCTACGCGGTAGCAGCAGGCGCATTCGGCGAAATGCTCGCTGTCCGGATTATCCACCGCATGGACCCACGTCCGGCACCTACCCCGGCACGAAGGGCGGCTCGATGGCCTCGCGAATGGCGCCCTGCCCCGCAGCACACGACGCCAAAGCTCATGGCGAGCCGAACAGCCGAGCATCCCGGACCACCGGTTGCGGGGTGGCGGCGACGATCTTGCTGAAGTCCGCCGTGCGCTAGCCGCACAACCCACGACCCGCTCAGGTCCCCGGCACGACGAACCAGGCCGGGTCCAGCGCCAGCGTCTGGCCGACGATGCCGACGATCTCGGCCGTGTTCTCGCCGAAGGTGGTCACGAATTCGAGCAACGAAGACTGCGTGATCGTGCCATCGGCGACCAGGCCGGCCAAGGTCGACAGCATGTCGGGCGGGATCGGCGTCTCGATGATCGTGCTCCACAGGTACGCGACCAGGGCGTCGTCGGGCACGCCCGGCGCGTAGTGGTTGATCATCGTTTGCGCCAGGTCGCGCAGGTTGCCGCCCAGGCGGTCGAGCGTCGAGGTCCATTGGCTGAGCTCGGCCGGCGTCGGGGCACGGTCGAAGACTGCGTTGACCATCGCGTAAGCGCGGTAGGTGTTGCCGCCGGACGTGGTGTCGTCAGCCAGGATCGTGTCGCTGAATTGCAGACGCTCGACCGACAGCAGGCTGTCGTTGCCGTCGGGGCCACCGGAGACGGTGCGCGAGACCGCATTGCCGGCCAATGCATAACTCGCCCATGGGCCGCTGAAGATCGCGCTGTCGACGCCTTCTCGGCCGTCCAGGGTGTTGTTGCCTGCCGTGCCGCGCAGGATGTTCTGGCCGGCATTGCCGATGCCATTCAGCGCCGTGCCCGTCAGCACCAGGTTCTCGACCTGGTCGGGCAGCGTGAAGCTGACGCTCGAGAGCACCGTGTCGATGCCGCCGTTCGCGCTCTCGGCGATGCGATCGAGCGCATTCGAGATCTTGTACAGGTCGTGGCTGGCGCCTCGGCTGAAGACACCGCCCGAGCCGTCGTTGTCGATGATCGTCGCCGTGCTGAAGCGCTGGGACACGGTCGCGTTGACGGCACTGATCAGGTCGATCGAAAAGCTTTCGTCGTTTTCGGCGATCGTGTTGTCGGTCAGCAGCAGCGGGATCAAGCGCGTCGTCTCGCCCGGCGCGAAGACCAGCGTTTCCGATTTGGCCAGGAAGTCGGCACCGTTGTTGGCGATGGCCGTGCCGTTGATCAGCTGGTAGCTGACGCTCACGCTGCTGCTCGACGGTGCGCTGAGCTGCAGCAGGAAGGCCGTCAGCGCATCGCTTTCGGCGACGACGATCGGTTGCACGCTGAGCTGCGGCTGGCCGACCGCCGGTTGATCGCTGTGGCCGATGATGCCGGCGCCCTGGCCGTCGACGATCGTCGCGCCACCGGGGTTGCCGAGCACGAGCTTGAAGGCCTCGGTGATCTCGGTCAGGCTGTCGTCGACGATGTCGATCTGCACCGTCTTCACCATCTCGCCTGGTGCGAAGAACAGAACGCCGCTGGCGGCGCGGAAGTCCGATCCGGCAGCGGCGGTGTCGTTGGCCGTCGTGTAGGCGACCGACAACGGGCTCGCCGAGGGTCGATTCAGCCAGACCAAGAACGTCGCCGTCCCGGCGCCTTCGTCGACGACGGCGTCGCCGACCGAGACCCCGGGCGTGCCGGTGGTGCCGTCGTTGTCGAACAGCGCCGCCAGCGTGTAGCGCTGCGGCACCACGCCGTTGACGGGGCTGTGGAGGTCGATCCAGAACGACTCCGTGCCCTCGGCCGTGGTGTTGTCGGTGATCACGGCGGTCAAGGACTTGGTGGTCTGCCCGGGCGCGAAGACCAGCGTTTCGGATCTGGCATGGAAGTCGGCACTGTTGTTGGCGATCGCGCTGCCATTGAGCAACTGGACGCTCACGCGGACTTCGTTGCCCGACGCCTCGTCGAGCGAGATCTCGAAAGCGAGCGAACCGGCGCCTTCGCTGGCGGCAACGGGGTTGACACGAAAGTAGGGCATGACATTTCCTCACCCGGCAAGTTGGCACAGGCGGCGCCGTCCGCCGAGCCGCTCAAGCACCGTTGCCCAGCGTGCAGGAACGAGCCAACGGGTCACAGCGAGCCGCCTCGAAGCGCCCCGGCAACCGATGCCGAGGCGGTGCCGCGACGGTAGGCCCAGCCCTGTTACCGCCGAGTTACCGCGGCAAGGTGGGCGCCGGTTGCCCCGCGCGGCGCTCAAGCCGATCGGCGGCTGGCGGCGGCCAGCAAGGCACGATTGCTCGGATTGCGCTGCAGGAAGCTGTCGCGAAAGGCCTCCGGCACCTGCGGCAGCGCGACCTGCCGGATCCATTGCGTGGCCTTGGCCAGTGCGGCCATCGCCTCGTCGGGGGCCGCGATGGCGTCGAACACCTGCACGCCGATCCACCACGCGTCGGGCAGGTACATGTCGGCCGGTTGCAGGCGGTCGAGCCGGGGCAGCAACTCGCGCAGGGCTGCCGCGGCATCGGCCGAGCGGCCCGCGCGGTGCAGCGCCTGCGCGCGCAGCAGGCCGGCGCGCATCGACACACCGATGAACTCCAGCGCCTCGGCCAGGCCCACCACCTCGTCACAGCGCGCAACGGCAGCGTTGGGCTCGAGCGCGAGGGCCTGGTCGAGCAGCGCATGCATGCGCACTTGCGGGTCGCCGCCGCGGTCGAGAATCTGCAGCGCATGGTCGAGCGCACGCTCACCCGGCTGCGCCAGCGCACGGTCGATGCGCGCGCCCAGCATCGCTCCACGCGCACGCTCCGTGTCGACGCTGGGCGCCGCGCAGTCGAGCGCCTGGCGCGCGCGTGCGAACTGCCCCAGGTCGATCAGGATCTGCGCCTTGTGGTTGCTGGCCACCGCGATCCACAGCGCCTGCCCGTCGCGCTGAAAGCGCTCCAGTGCGCTGTCGAGCCGTTCGAGCGCTTCGTGGTAGCGCCCGACCATGCCGCAGTACAGGCCCACATAGGCCTCGACCACGCCGCCCGTGGGCCCGGCAGTGGCACCGAGTTGCACCTGCAGCGCCCAGGCCCGTTGCGCCAGGTCGAGGGCTTCGACCACATGGCCCAGGTTGCCCTGGACGGTGGCCAGGTTCGACGTCAGCGTGGCCAGCTCGGCCAGGTCCCCTGCCGCCTGCGCATGCGCGATCGCGCGGCCCAGCGCGGCCGCGGTGTCGCGCAGCCGCCGAGCGGTGTTCAGCACATACGCGTAGTCGGCCCAGAAGCGGCCTTTCTGTTCAGTATTGCCGTCACGCTCGACCTGTTCGCGCAGGGGCTCGATGACCGCCAGGCCTTCGATGGCTCGGCCGCCTTGGGCCAGGCCCACCGCATGCAGCCGTGCCGCCTCGAAGCGCGGCCAGGGGGACTCGAAGTGGCGCGCAAAGGCACCGGCCTTGATCGATGCCTCGACCCCGGTGGCGTGGTCGCCGGCCATCAGCGCGGCCATCGCGCGTGCGGTCCAAGCGGCTGCGCGCTGGCGGTCCGAGCGCGCTTGGGCCAGCAGCGAGTCGATCACCGCATCGGCATGCGCGACGCCCTGCACCACGATCAGCGCCTGCAGGCTGTCGCAGCGGGCGTCGAACGAGCGCTCGGCGTCTCCGGCCTGGTCGAAGCACAGGCGGGCCTGCTGCCAATGCCCGACCTCGTGGCTGCGCTGTGAACTGCCCTGCGCCTGGCGCGCCGCCAGCACATAGGCCTGCCCGGCCAGCGACCACTCGAGCGCGCCGGCCCAGTGCGGCGCGATGCGCGCTGGCTGCGCCTGCCGC
>JANOJJ010000096.1:0-8215 GCA_031408155.1 Rubrivivax sp. | reverse complement strand
GCTGCGCCTGGCCGAACAGCGCGACGGCAGCCTCGATCCGCAGGCCAGGAAGCTGCTGGCGATGTGGCCCGACATGCGCAAGGCCTATGCCGGCGACGAATACGTGGTCAAGATCCGCGACAAGGAGATCCGCACCCAGCTCACCCTCACCACGCTGTCGGGCACGAAGATCCGCAAGGTCGCGTTGCCGCAGTACGAGGACCATGGCGAGATCCTCAAGTGGTTGCTGCTCGAGAACGTGCCCGGCAGCTTTCCGTACACCGCCGGGACCTTTGCCTTCAAGCGCGAGAACGAGGATCCGACGCGCATGTTCGCCGGCGAAGGCGACGCCTTTCGCACCAACAAGCGCTTCAAGCTGTTGAGCCAAGGCATGCCGGCCAAGCGCCTGTCGACCGCCTTCGACAGCGTCACGCTGTACGGCAACAACCCCGACCCGCGGCCCGACATCTATGGCAAGGTGGGCAACTCGGGCGTCAGCATCGCCACGCTGGACGACCTGAAAGTGCTGTATGGCGGCTTCGATCTGACCAACCCGGCCACCAGCGTGAGCATGACGATCAACGGCCCGGCGCCGTCGATCCTGGCGATGTTCATGAATGCCGCGATCGACCAGAACCTGCTCAAGTTCAGGGCCGACAACGACCGTGAGCCGACCGACGACGAAGCGCAGAAGATCCGTGCCTGGACGCTGGCCAATGTGCGCGGCACGGTGCAGGCCGACATCCTGAAGGAGGACCAGGGCCAGAACACCTGCATCTTCTCGACCGAGTTCAGCCTGAAGGTGATGGGCGACATCGCCGCGTACTTCGTGCACCACGACGTGCGCAACTTCTATTCCGTCTCGATCAGCGGTTACCACATCGCCGAGGCCGGCGCGAATCCGATCAGCCAGCTCGCCTTCACGCTCAGCAACGGCTTCACCTTCGTCGAGGCCTATCTCGCGCGCGGCATGCACATCGACGAGTTCGCGCCCAACCTGAGCTTCTTCTTCAGCAACGGCATGGATCCTGAATACACCGTGCTCGGCCGGGTCGCGCGGCGCATCTGGTCGGTGGCGATGCGCGAGCGCTACGGCGCCAACGAGCGCAGCCAGAAGCTCAAGTACCACATCCAGACCAGCGGCCGCAGCCTGCACGCGCAGGAGATCCAGTTCAACGACATCCGCACCACGCTGCAGGCGCTGATCGCGATCTACGACAACTGCAACAGCCTGCACACCAACGCCTTCGACGAGGCCATCACCACGCCGACCGAGGACAGCGTGCGCCGCGCGATGGCGATCCAGCTGATCATCAACCGCGAGTGGGGCCTGGCCAGGAACGAGAACCCCAACCAGGGCGCTTTCATCATCGACGAGCTGACCGAACTGGTGGAAGAGGCGGTGCTCGCCGAGTTCGAGAAGATCGCCGAACGCGGCGGCGTGCTGGGCGCGATGGAAACCGGCTACCAGCGCAGCAAGATCCAGGAAGAGAGCATGCACTACGAGATGCTCAAGCACACCGGCGAGTACCCGATCATCGGCGTCAACACGTTCCGCAGCCCGCATGGGGATCCGGTGTCCGAGACGATCGAGCTGGCGCGCTCGACCGACGACGAGAAGCAGAGCCAGTTGCAGCGCCTGGCCGACTTCCACGCCCGCCATGCGGCCCAGGCGCCGGCCATGCTGCAGCGCCTGCAGCAGGCGGTGATCGACAACGACAACGTGTTCGCGGTGCTGATGGACGCGGTGCGCTGCTGCTCGCTCGGGCAGATCACGAACGCGCTGTTCGAGGTCGGCGGGCAGTACCGGCGCAGCATGTAGCGGCGTCAGCCTCGGCGGCGGCTCGCGCGCTCGCCGTTGCCCGCCGCGGCTACATCTCGAGGTCGTCGCGCAAACTGGCGATACCGGCCTTGGCGCAGGCCTCGTCGGCTTCACCGCTGGGTGCGCCCGACACGCCGATGCCGCCCACGATCGAACCTGCCGCCTGGATCACCACGCCGCCGCCCACGGCCATGAAACGCGGCACGTTGCGCAAGCCCGATGACGGCTGGCCGGGCTGGGTGGCGCGTACCAGCTCGGTGGTGTCGGTACGAAAGCTCACTGCTGTCCACGCCTTGTCGACCGCCACCTCGGGCGTGTGGGCGCCGGCGAAGCGGTCTCGCACCATCGCCTGCGCAACGCCCGAACGGTCAACCACCGCGACCGCGACCTGGTAGCCGCCTTTGCGACATTCCTGTAGCGCGGCATTGACCGCCTTCTGCGCCGCCTCGGGGGTCAGGATGCGGATCGCGTGCGTGGCCGGCGACGACTGGCCCATCACCGCGCTGGCTGCAAGCAGCAACGCGAGGGCGGCGGCAAGCGGGTTCAATCTCATCGTGTGCTCCTGCTGTGGATGATGGCGTGCTGACTTGGTGCCGCATGGCAGCTTCCACCCGAGACCCCTTGGGCCGGGTTGCGATCCGTCAATCCGTGCGCAGAGCGGCGCCCTTTCGAACGGTCTGCGCGGCCGCTGAGCCGACCGCCGGCCGCCCCCCGGCCCTCAGCGGCGCTTGGCGCATGCGGCCGGCTTCGATAATCGCCCGATGGTGCGCATCATGACCCCCACCCGCCCAACGGCCGCCTTGCGCCTGGCGCGCAAGGCCTGGAAGCTGCTTCAGGCCGATAGCGCGCAATCGATCGCGCTGGCCGAGCGTGCGCTGGCGCTGCCGACGGCTGACGCGGCAGGCCGCGCCTGGGCACGGCTGGTGCTCGGCTTCAACGCGCTCAACCTGTCGACGCCGGCCGAGGCGATCACGCGGCTCGAGCAGGCGCGCCAGTCCTTGCATGATGCCGGCGACCGGGCGGGCGTCATCCTGGCCGAAGCGGGCATGGCCCGTGGCCACTGGCGTCAGGGGCGATTGCAGCAGGCACACGAGCAACTGATGCGCCTGCGCGACGAAGGCTTGCAACTGCTGCGCCACGAACAACGGGGCGTGCTGCTCAACGCCATTGCCGGCAGTTTTTCAGCGGTGGGTGATGCCGAGCAGGCCTTTGCCTACATGTATTCGGCCCTGCGCGACTCGCCGCCCTCCCGCGCGCCTGGTTTCGAGGTCGCACTGCACTGCAACCTGGGCAACGAACTGATGCAGCTCGGTGACGGCGAAGCCGCGCTGGCGCAGATCAACGAAGGGCTCGAAGGCTGCCGGCGACTGACCAATCCACGCCTGCTGGCCGCGCTGTTGATCAACCGGGTGATTGCGCTGACCGAGCTGGGGCGCGCGCGCGAAGCCCTGCCCGACGTGCAGGCGGTGTGCACCATTCCGACCGACGAACAGGGTCGCGGGCGCAATGGCTCGCATTTCGAGGTGCTGGCAATCGCGGCGTTGCGCGCCGGCCAGATCGAACTCGGCCGCGACCTGGTGGCGGCGGCGGGCGCCGCCCACCATGAGCCGATCGCCGACGAGCATCACGAGATGGCGCAGGCCCGGGCGCTGCTGGCCGCGGCCGAAGGCGACATCACGCAAGCGCTGGCCGCGCTGCAGCCGCTGCGTTCGCGCCTGTTCGCTGATGACGCCAGCGACGACGGGTTGGGCCTGAGGGTGCAGTGCAACGGCCTGCAGTTGCTGTCGGAACTGGCCCAGCGCCAGGGCCGGCTGGACGACGCATTGGCTGCCCTGCAGGCCTGGCAGCGCAGCCAGGCCAGGCGTTCGGCCCGAGCCTCGCGCGCGCGTCAGCAGGCGGCAGCGCTGCAGACCGAACTGATGCGCCTGCAGCGCAGGCTCGAGGAACAGCAAGCGCGCCGGCGCGAGACCGAACAGGCACGAACCGAGCTGCAAGGCATCAACGAACAGCTGTCGCGCAAGGTGCAAGAGGTCGAACGCCTGCAAGACGCCTTGCGCGAACAGGCCACCCGCGACTCGTTGACCGGCCTGTTCAACCGCCGTCACCTCAACGACGCGCTGCCGTCGATGGTCGCACTGGCGATGCGGCAGGCGCAGCCGCTGGCTGTGGTGTTGATCGATCTCGACCATTTCAAGGCGATCAACGATGAACATGGCCATGCTGCCGGTGACCAGGTGCTGGCTGCCTTTGGCGCCTTGCTGTTGGCCGAGTGCCGCGCCAGCGACGTGGTCTGCCGCTATGGCGGTGAGGAGTTCAGCCTGCTGATGCCGCACAGCACGGCGGTGCAGGCGCAACGCAGGCTGGTGCAACTGCTCGCGAGCTGGCAGCGACGGACGTTCGAGCACCAGGGCCGGCGGATCGCAGGCCAGAGCTTTTCGGCCGGCGTATGCGATTCGTCGCTGCTGGGCGAGCCGGCCGGCGACGCCGGCGAGGCGCTGCTGAACGCCGCCGACAGCGCCCTGCTGACGGCCAAGCGCAGCGGCCGCGGCCAGGTGCGGCTGATGTAGCCGCCTGCTGCACGCCGGGCCTGAGCGGCTGAGTCAGGCCTTCACTCCGCGCACCGCAGGTAGTCGTGGCCGAGTGCGGTCAACGTGTCCTGCTCGCGGTGCAGCGCGCGCAGGCCATCGGTATCGGCGGCGCAATAGAGCTCGATCGCCGGCATCAGGTGTGGGCTCTTGCGCTGCCACACCACGAACGAAGCCGCCTGCCAATCGGCCAACTCTGCCCGCGGCCGCATGCCCACGCCCGAGGCCGCGTCCAGGCAGTCGCAGTACTCGAACAGGCCGAACAGCTCGGCATAGGTGGCCGGCATGCGTTCGAAGCCGTAGCGCGCCAGCACTTGGCGCATTGGCGGGTCGCTGTCTTGGTTGAACTGGACGGCAGCCGAGATGTCCTGTCCGGCGGCGGCGCTGCCGAGCGCACGCATCACGTCCCTGAAGCAGACCGCCGACTGGCGCGGCTCGGCGCCAGCCGGTGGCGCAGCGCTGGACGATGGCGACAAAGGCCTGATGCTGACAATCCTAGACGTCTTCACGGCTGCTCCGTTGGCTGCATGGGCTGGCGCGGGCACCGATCCCGATGCGCGAGCGCAGCGAGTCTAACGGCCAGGTCTGGCCACCGAAGACCTTCTGCAGGATCGCACCGCCGGTCCTGACCGGGTCGGCACAAGCATGGCGCCGTGGTCAGGCGCACCGTCGGCAAGCCCGACTTCGCGGCGCCGCAGCCAAAAAAACGGGGCCCGGTTGGGGGCCCCGAAACTTTGGTCGCTTCTGACGCCGCCCAGGGCTGCCAAGCGATGAGCGGTGAGCCAGTATAGGCAGCCGATCCGCGCTTGGGCTGGGTAATAGTCACCTGTTCTTGGGGGTACGACTGCCGCGCCGAATCCCTCGGACGTAGTCTTGACGGATCAGGACGCAGGCGCCAAGCCCGCAAGCATCAGGATGCAGCCGGCAAGCCGGCTGCGTGGGCCTGCTGATCCGCGTGGTAACTGCTGCGCACCATCGCGCCCACGGCGGCATGGCTGAAGCCCAGGGCGTAGGCCTCGCGCTCGAACATCCTGAAGGTGTCGGGGTGCACGTAACGGCGCACCGGCAGGTGGTGGCCGCTGGGCGCGAGGTACTGGCCGAGCGTGAGCATCTGGATGCCATGTGCGCGCATGTCGCGCATCACACCCAGGATCTCGTCGTCGGTCTCGCCGAGGCCGACCATCAGGCCGCTCTTGGTCGGCACGCCCGGCACTTCGGCCTTGAAGCGCGCGAGCAGGTCCAGGCTGAACTGGTAGTCGGACCCGGGCCGAGCCTCCTTGTACAGGCGCGGGACGGTCTCGAGGTTGTGGTTCATCACGTCGGGCGGCGCAGCCTTCAGAATGTCCAGCGCGCGCTCGGCGCGGCCGCGGAAGTCGGGCGTCAGGATCTCGATCTGCGTGCCCGGCGACAACTCACGCACCTTGCGGATGCAGTCGACGAAGTGGCCCGCACCGCCGTCGCGCAGGTCATCGCGGTCGACGCTGGTGATCACCACGTACTTGAGCTCGAGTGCAGCAATCGTGCGCGCCATGTTCTCGGGCTCGGCCGGGTCCAGCGGGTCGGGCCGGCCGTGGCCGACGTCGCAAAACGGGCAGCGCCTGGTGCACTTGTCGCCCATGATCATGAAGGTCGCCGTGCCCTTGCCGAAGCACTCGCCGATGTTGGGACAGCTGGCCTCTTCGCACACCGTGTGCAGCTTGTGCTCGCGCAGCACCTGCTTGATCTCGTAGAAGCGCGTGCTCGGACTGCCGGCCTTGACGCGGATCCAATCGGGCTTCTTCAGCACCTCGGCGGGCACCACCTTGATCGGAATGCGGCTGGTCTTGGCCTGCGACTTCTGCTTGGCCGTGGCGTCGTAGGCGGGGGGGGTGGTGGTGTTGTTCATCGCTCAGCGCCTGCGGCATCGGTCGGGGCAGGCAGTGTAGCCAGCGCGGCTGCTCGGCAGCTCAAGCGGGGGATGCGCTGGCCGCATCCAGTCCGCACGGGGCCGCGTATCAGTGGTACCGGCGCCGAAAGGCCCGTCGAACCCCTCTGTCACGCCATCCCATCCTGGAGAGACCCATGACCCATCGTTTGTCCTCTGCGGCGCCCTTGCTCGGCGCCGCCTTGCTGGCCGCCTGCGGCCTGGCCGCTGCGTCGAGCCACCGCGAGGCCCCGTTCATCACCACCGCACCCAAGGTCGACGGCACCGACTTCTACCTGTTCCGCAGCTACGAGGCCGGCCGCAGCGACTACGTGACGATGATCGCCAACTACCTGCCGCTGCAGGACCCCTATGGCGGACCGAATTACTTCGCGCTCGACCCCAATGCGCTGTACGAGATCCACCTCGACAACAACGGTGACGCCAAGGAAGACCTGACGTTCCAGTTCCGCTTCAAGAACACGCTGTCCGGCAACGGTGCCGGCATCAACCTCAACGTCGGCGGCAAGTCGGTCAACATTCCGCTGATCCAGGCCGGTCCGATCAGCAACCCGAACGACGCCGCGCTGCAGTTGCACGAAACTTTCAGCGTCAACGTCGTCCGCGGCGACCGCCGCAGCGGCAGCTCGCAGGCAGTGACCAATGCCGGCAACGGCAGCGCCAGCTTCGACAAACCGGTCGACAACATCGGCGTCAAGTCGATCCCCGACTACGCCGGCTATGCCGCCAAGCATGTCTATGCCGTCACCATTCCGGGCTGCAGCCAGCCGGCCAGGCTCTTCGTCGGCCAGCGGCAGGACCCGTTCGCGGTCAACCTGGGCACGATCTTCGACCTCGTCAACGCGCCGGTGGCCGTGATCACCAACCCTGACCTGATCGGTGCCGCGCCCAACACCCTCGACGACAAGAACGTCACCACGCTGGCGCTGGAAGTTCACCGCAGCTGCCTGAAGAGCGGTGAGCAGGGGGACGACGTGATCGGCGGCTGGACCACCGCCAGCCTGCGCCAGGGCCGCCTGCTCAACGGCAAGCCGGCGTCGGGACACCAGGCCAGCGAAAAGCCCGGCGGCGCCTGGGTGCAGGTCTCGCGGCTGGGCATGCCCTTGGTCAACGAAGTGGTCATCGGCCTGAAGGACAAGGACAAGTTCAATGCCAGCAAGCCCGGCGGCGACGGCCAGTTCATCGACTACGTGACCAACCCGACCCTGCCCGCGCTGCTCGAGATCGCGCTTGCGCTGCCGAACTCGGCGCCGACCAACTTTCCGCGCAACGACCTGGTGACGACCTTCCTGACCGGCATCATGGGCGTGAATCAGCCCAGGACCGTGACCGCCTCGGAGATGCTGCGCCTGAACACTGCCATCGCGCCGATGCCCTTCGAGCAGCAGAACCGGCTCGGCATCGTCGGCAACATCCTGGCCGGCGGCAGCGACAACGCGGGCTTCCCGAATGGCCGCAGGCCGAAGGACGACGTGGTCGACATTGCACTGGTGGCGGTGATGGGCGGCCTGTGCATGGCCAACGGCGACACCGACAAGCTCGGCTTCGGCGCGGCCTGCAAGCCGTCGGCGGTGCCACTGGGGGCAACCGCCTTCAAGCTGCACGACGCGGTCGACCAGGCCAAGGTCACGCTGCTGCCAGGGTTTCCGTACCTGAACACGCCGATTCCCGGCGCCAAGTGAGGGGCCTCGCGATGAATGCCTTCAAGCTCATGACCCTGCCGCTGGCAGCGGCCCTGCTCGCCGCCTGCGGCAGCAGCGGGCCCGATCCCGAGCCGGTGACGCCGCCGGTGGTCAGCAACGAGGTGCCGGCCAGCGCCTATGCCAGTACCCAGGCCTATGTCGGTTATGCCGCGACGCTGGTGTCGAGCGAGAGCGCCGAGCCGCTGGACGTCGACAAGGTCGT
>JANOJJ010000007.1:0-3542 GCA_031408155.1 Rubrivivax sp. | reverse complement strand
GCCTGCCCGTGAATTAGTGGAGGATGAGCCACGCGCGGTGGAGTTGTTGTCCGAGGAGATTGTGTTGGCACGGCTGAATGGCGAAGTGGTTGCCACCTCCAGGCCGAACTCGTCATCCTGGTAGATCGTGCGGACCTTCCTGGCGCTCTTTTCCTTCACCAGCTTGGGCACCATCAGCTTCATCTGGTCGTAGTAAGGCACCGCGAACGAATACTTGAGCTTGTGGAACGGCTCGTACATCTCGCGCGCCGCGGTCACCGGCATGAAGTTGATGATGTTCTTGTCGGCCTGCACCGGGAACGCCGCGTTGTTCTGCGCCGTGCCGATATGGCCGGCCATGATGAAGATCTTGTCCTGGTTGACCAGCTTCTGCGCCGCCAGCACGGCCTTCTTCGGGTCGTAGCCCGAGTCCTCGACGATCAGCTTGAGCTTGCGGCCGCTGATGCCGCCCTGCTCGTTGATTTCGTCGGCGCGCAGCATCATGCCCAGCCGCACCTGCTTGCCGAAGCCGGCCAGCGGCCCGGACAGGTCCTGGATCGAACCGATGGTGATCTCGGTCTTGCTCACGCCCTGCTGCGCTTGCGCAGCGCCGGTGACCAGCACCAGCGCGGCGGCGGCCGCAACCCATGCACGAATCGTCATCATCAAATCTCCTTCAGTGGGGGTTCACGCGTCAATACATCGCTTCGATTTGCGCAGCGTACTTCTGTTGCACGAGCTTGCGTTTGAGCTTCATGGTCGGGGTCAGCTCCTCGTCCTCGGCGCTCAGCTGCGCTTCGAGTAGCCAGAATTTCTTCACCTGCTCGACGCGGGCGAACTTCTTGTTGACCCTGTCGATCTCGCCATGGATCAGTGCACGCACCTCGGGTGCGCGCGTCAGGCTGGTGTAGTTGCTGAACGGCACGTCGTTGTCCTGGGCAAACTTCTCGACGTTGTCCTGGTCGATCATCACGATGGCGGTGAGGTACGCGCGCTTGTCGCCGATCACCACCGCGTCGGTAATGTAGGGCGAGAACTTGAGCTCGTTCTCCCACTCGCTGGGGGTCACGTTCTTGCCGCCGGCGGTGATGATGATGTCCTTCATGCGGTCGGTGATGCGGAAGTAGCCCTGCTCGTCCATCGTGCCCACGTCGCCAGTGTGCAGCCAGCCGTCACGGTCGACGGTCTCGGCGGTCTTCTCGGGCTGGTTCAGGTAGCCGGCGAAGACGTTTTTGCCACGCACCAGGATCTCGCCGGTAGGCTCGTCGATCCTGACCTCGATGCCTTCGCCCGCCGGGCCGATGGTGCCGATCCTGATGCCGTCGGGC
Organism: Rubrivivax sp.; assembly: GCA_031408155.1. Taxonomy (GTDB): domain Bacteria; phylum Pseudomonadota; class Gammaproteobacteria; order Burkholderiales; family Burkholderiaceae_C; genus Rubrivivax. The sequence goes on along the minus strand of JANOJJ010000007.1, from coordinate 2,235 downwards.
CGGTTCAGCGTGCCGATGGCGCAGGTCTCGGTCATGCCCCAGCCTTCGAGCATCGGCACGCCGAGCGACAGGTACCAGCGGATCAGCTCGGGCGAGATCGGCGCCGCACCCGTGAGCAGGTAGCGCGCGCGGTGGATGCCGACCAGCTTGCGCACGTTGTCGAGCACCAGCCAGCGGGCAACGATGAACTGCAACTTCAGCAACCCTGGCACCGGCTGCTTGGCCAGCACGAGGTCGGCCACGCGCGCACCGACGCCGATTGCCCAGCCGTAGGCCAGTTGCTGTACGCGGTTGGCTTCCTTGACGCCGATGATCACGGCGGAGTAGAACTTTTCCCATACCCGTGGCACAGCGAAGAAGATCGTCGGCGCAATTTCGCGCACGTTCTCGGGCACGGTGTCGGGGTTCTCGACGAAATTGAGGATCGACCCGGCGTAGATCGACGAGAACGAGCCGATCATGCGTTCGGCGATGTGGCACAAGGGCAGGAAGCACATGCGCTCGTCGCCTTCGATCTGCGGCAAGCCGATGTTGGACTGGCGCAGCGTCCAGCACAGCGCGCCGTGCAGGTGCATCGCGCCCTTGGGCTTGCCGGTGGTGCCCGAGGTGTAGACCAGGATCGCCAGCTCGTCCGCGCCGCGGCTGGCAGCGCGGCGATCGAACTCGCCGGGGTGGGCGGCATCGAAAGCCCGGCCGCGCTCGCGCAGGTCGGCCAGGCTGATGACCTGGTTGTCCGAGAATTCGCCCAGGCCCTCCATGTCGAAAACCACGATCCATTGCAACTGCGGCAGCCGATCGCGTACCTCGAGCACCTTGTCGAGCTGCTCCTCGTCCTCGGCGAACAGCAAGCGCGTGCCCGAGTCGGTGCACAGGTACTCGACCTGGTCGGCGCTGTCGGTCGGGTAGATGCCGTTCGACACACCACCGGCGCACAGCACGCCGAGGTCGGCCAGTACCCACTCGATCACGGTGTTGGCCAGGATCGACGCCGTCTGCCCGGGCTGCATGTTCAACGAGGCCAGCCCCATCGAAATCTCGCGCACGGCCGTGGCCGCGCGCTGCCAGGTCCATTCGCGCCAGATGCCGAGTTTCTTCTCGCGCATCCAGACCCTGTCGCCGCGCGCCTGCACCGCGTTGAGAAACATCTGCGGGATGGTGTCGCCCGCGGTCAGCACCTCGGTGTGACGTTCCCACTTGGTGAGTTCCCACAGTCCGCTCATGACATCACCGCCAGGTCTTCTTCTTCTTCCAGCGCCGCTCGCCGCGCACGCCGGCTTGCTTCATGCCGAGGTAGAACTCCTTCACGTCGTCTTTCTCGCGCAGCACGGCGCAGCGATCTTCCAGCACGATGCGGCCGTTTTCAAGCACGTAGCCGTAGTCGGCCACGTTGAGCGCCATGTTGGCGTTCTGCTCGACGACCAGGATAGTGGTGCCACGCTCGCGGTTGATGCGCACCACGATCTCGAAAATCTCGCGCGTGAGCTTCGGTGAAAGACCCAGGCTCGGCTCGTCGAGCAGGATCATCGCGGGCGCGGCCACCAGCGCGCGCGCGATGGCCAGCATCTGCTGCTGGCCGCCCGACAGCAGGCCGGCTTCCTGCCACTGGCGTTCGCGCAGGATCGGAAAGTACGTCAGCGCCTGCTCGATGTCGCGCGCCACGCCGTCGCGGTCGGCACGTGTATAGGCGCCCATCAGCAGGTTGTCGCGCACGCTCAGCAGCGCAACGACCTCGCGTCCTTCGGGCACCTGCACCAGGCCGCGGCGCACGATGGCGGCGGGGTCGTTGGCGCAGGGCTCGCCGGCCGAGGTGCAAGCGCACCCGGGCGTGATCGAGGCCTACCTGGGGTCGAGCCAGGACCTGTCGAGCTTGCGCAGGCCCAAGGGGGCAACATGAGCGCCGAAGAAATCCTGCTGCTGAGCAACGTCGAAAGCGCCTACGGCCCGATCCGCGCCATCCGTGGCGTCAGCCTGAAGGTGCGCCAGGGCGAGATCGCCACCGTGCTGGGCAGCAACGGGGCGGGAAAGACGACCATCCTGAAGACCATCTCCGGCATCCTCGACCCGCGTCGCGGTAGCGTGCACTTCAAGGGCGAAGACATCACCGCCAACGACCCCGCCGCCATCGTGCGCCGCGGCCTGGTGCAGGTGCCCGAAGGACGCGAGGTCTTTGCGCTGCTGAGCGTGCGCGACAACCTGCTGATGGGCGCCTATACACGTGCCGACCGCGACGGCGTG
>JANOJJ010000046.1:0-3124 GCA_031408155.1 Rubrivivax sp. | reverse complement strand
GCGGCCGATTCGGCAGGCCAACCGCGAGCGGATACTCGGCGCGGCGGAGAAGGTCTTCGCCCGCGCCGGCTTCAACGGCGCGACCATGGCCGCGATTGCCGAGGCGGCCGGCTTGCCCAAGGCCAATCTGCATTACTACTTCGGCAACAAGGGCGAGCTCTACCGCGAGGTGCTGGCCGGCACGCTGCGCGACTGGCTGGTACCGATGGACGGCCTGCTGCCCGAGGCCGACCCGCGCGGCGCGCTCGAGCGCTACATCCGGGCCAAGATGGCGATGTCGGCGGCGCGGCCCGATGCGTCGCGCGTGTTCGCCAACGAGTTGCTGCACGGGGCGCCGGTGCTGGGCGAACTGATGCGCACCGGGCTACGCACCATGGTGCGGCGCAAGGCCGAGGTGATCGATGCCTGGGTCGCCGCCGGCCGCATGGCGCCGGTCGATGCGCCGCACCTGTTCTTCACGATCTGGGCGGCCACCCAGACCTACGCTGACTTCGACCCCCAGGTGCGCGCCGTGCTCGGCCGCACGCGCATGACCCGGCGCGACCACGAGCGCGCCTGCGAACATGTAGTGGCGCTGATCCTGCGCGGCTGCGGACTGCTGCCCGCGCCGGCGCCTAAGGCTGCTCGGCCAGTGCCTCGCCCAGCACGTTGACCAGGTCGTCGATCTCGGCGCGCTCAGCCACGAAAGGTGGCGCCAGTTGCAGCGTGTCGCCACCATAGCGTACGTAGAAGCCGCGCTCCCAGCAGCGCATCGCGACCTCGAACGGACGGCGTGCCGGCTCGCCGGGCATCGAGGCCACGGTCAAGCCTGCGGCGAGGCCGAAGTTGCGGATGTCGAGCACGTGGCGCGTGCCCTTCAGGCCATGTACCGCGCGCTCGAAGTACGGCGCCAGGTCGCGCACGCGGGCAGGGGCGTCCTCGCGCTCCAGCAGATCGAGCGCCGCCAGGCCTGCGGCGCAGGCCACCGGGTGCGCCGAATAGGTGTAACCGTGTGGGAACTCGATCGCGTAGTCGGGTCCACTGGCGTCCATGAAGGCCTGGTGGATCTCGCTGCTGGCGACCACGCCGCCCATCGGGATGGCGCCGTTGGTCACCTGCTTGGCAAAGTTCAGCAAGTCGGGCGTGACGCCGAAGGCCTGCGCGCCGGTCCAGGCGCCGGCGCGGCCGAAGCCGGTGATGACCTCGTCGAAGATCAGCAGGATGCCGTGCTGGGTGCAGATCTCGCGCAGGCGCTGCAGGTAGCCCTGCGGCGGCACGATGACGCCCGCCGAGCCGGAGAACGGCTCGACGATCACCGCCGCGATGTTGGACGCGTCGTGCAGTGCAATCAGCTCGAGCAGATCGTCGGCCAGGTGCGCGCGCCATGCTCGGGCATGCCGCGGCTGAAGGCATTGCCCGGCAGCAGGGTGTGCGGCAGATGGTCGGCCGTCACGCCCTCGCCGTAGAGCTTGCGGTTGCCCACCATGCCACCGACGCTGATGCCGCCGAAGTTGACGCCGTGGTAGCCCTTGGCGCGGCCGATGAAGCGTGTCTTGCCGGCCTGGCCCTTGAGCCGCCAGTAGGCGCGCGCCATCTTCAGCGAGGTGTCGGCCGCCTCGGAGCCCGAGCCGACGAAGAACACGTGGTTCAGTCCGGCCGGCATCTTCGAGACGATGCGTTCGGCCAGCTGGAACGAGCCCGGATGGCCGAACTGGAAGGCCGGCGAAAAGTCCAGCGTGGTGAGCTGGCGCGCCACCGCCTGCGCGATCTCGGGGCGGCCATGGCCCAGGCCACAGGTCCACAGACCCGACAAACCGTCGAAGATCCTGCGCCCTCGGGCATCGCGGTACCAACAGCCCTGCGCTTCGACGAGCACGCGGGGGTCCTGCTTGAACTGGCGGTTGCCGGTGAAGGGCATCCAGTGCGCGGCCAACTGAGCCGCGGTCAGGACGGGGGCGTGGCTGGGGCTATCGCTGAGGTTCATGGGCCGGCTCGCAGCTAGAGGTGGAGGGCCCGATTCTGCGGACGGATGCCGGATCCGTAAACAGCGACGGCCAGCCGCCGGGGCTGGCCGTCGTGCGCGCCTGGTCTTGCCGCTTAGTGATGGGTGCCGTCGAAGAACTGCTCGTCTTCGGTCGAACCCTTGAGCGCAGCGGTCGAGGCCTGGCGCTCGATCGTCGTCGTCACGGCGTCAAAGTAGCCGGTGCCGACCTCGCGCTGGTGCTTGACGGCCGTGAAGCCACGATCGGCGGCCGCGAATTCCTTCTGCTGCAACTCGACGAAGGCCGTCATGTTGCTGCGCGCATAGCCGTACGCCAGGTCGAACATGCCGTAGTTCAGGCTGTGGAAGCCGGCCAACGTGATGAACTGGAACTTGTAGCCCATGGCGCCCAGCTCGCGCTGGAACTTGGCGATCGTGGCGTCGTCGAGGTTCTTCTTCCAGTTGAACGACGGGCTGCAGTTGTAGGCCAGCAGCTTGCCCGGGAACTTGGCGTGGATCGCATCGGCAAAGGCCTTGGCGAAGGCCAGGTCGGGCTTGCCGGTCTCGCACCAGATCAGGTCGGCAAAGGGCGAGTAGGCCAGGCCGCGGCTGATCGCCTGCTCGATGCCGTTGTTCGACTTGAAGAAGCCTTCGACCGTGCGCTCACCGGTCAGGAACGGGCGATCGTTATCGTCCACATCGCTGGTCACCAGGTCGGCGGCTTCGGCGTCGGTGCGGGCGAGCAGGATGGTGGGCGTGCCCGACACGTCGGCTGCCAGGCGGGCTGCGGTCAGCTTGGCCACCGCTTCACGCGTGGGCACCAGCACCTTGCCGCCCATGTGGCCGCACTTCTTGACCGAGGCCAGCTGGTCCTCGAAGTGCACACCGGCGGCGCCGGCGTTGATCATGGCCTTCATCAACTCGAAAGCGTTGAGCACACCGCCGAAACCGGCTTCGGCATCGGCCACGATCGGCGCGAAGTAGTCGACGTCGTTCTTGCCTTCGCTCCACTGGATCTGGTCGGCGCGAGCAAAGGTGTTGTTGATGCTGCGCACGACCCTGGGCACCGAGTCGACGGCGTACAGCGACTGGTCGGGGTACATCTCGCCGGTGCTGTTGGCGTCACCCGCGACCTGCCAGCCCGACAGATAGATCGCCTTCAGG
>JANOJJ010000014.1:0-4977 GCA_031408155.1 Rubrivivax sp. | reverse complement strand
GAACGAGTGCAAGATGGCTTGAGTACGGAACGCCCGGCTCCGTGCTGCTCGCCCAACACCTGCTCAACGGCCTGCTGGCCGGCGCGTATTACCTGCTGATCGCGCTCGGGCTGTCGCTGATCTTTTCGCTCGGCGGCATCGTCAATCTGGCGCATGGCGCGTTCTACGCGATCGGGGCCTACCTGGCGGTCAGCATCGGGCAGTCGCTGGGCTTCACCGGCGCGGTGCTGCTGTCGCCGTTGATCGTCGGAGTGCTCGGCGTGCTCGTCGAGCGGCTGCTGTTCCGCCGCTTCTACAAGGCTGATCCGGCGCTGTCGCTGCTGCTGACCTTCGGCCTGGCGATGGTGGCCGAGCAGGCGCTGCGCATGGTCTACGGCGCGCCGCCGCTGTCGTGGTCGATCCCGACCGAGTTGCGCGGGCAGGTCTTCATCGGCGACTTCGTCTATCCGCGCTACCGGCTGCTGCTGCTGCTGGTGGCGGCGTCTTGCGTCGGCGGGCTGTGGTTCTTGCTGCTGCGCACGCCGTTCGGCCGCGTGGTACGCGCCGGCGTGCAGAACCCCGACATGGTTGGTGCGCTGGGCATCTCGCTCGAGCCCTACATGGCGGCGATCGCCTTTCTCGGCATCGGCCTGGCCGGGCTGGCGGGCGTGATGTTGGCCCCGATCTTCGCCATCCACCCGGCGATGGGCGCCGAGATCATCACCTCGGCCTTCGTCGTGGTGGTCATCGGTGGGCTGGGCTCGTTCTGGGGCGTGGTGCTGGCAGCACTGGTGGTCGGGCTGACCAAGGGCGTGGTCACCGCGGCCGGCTATTCGCAGTATTCGGAGGCCGCGATCTACCTGCTGATGCTGCTGGTGCTGCTGGTGCGACCGCGCGGCCTGTTCGGCGACCGCATCCAGCGCTTCGAGTAGCGCTTCGAATAGCGATGCCGAAAAGTCGCGACCTCATCCTGGCCGCACTGGCGCTGGTGCTGCTGCCGTTCGCGCTGTCGGCAATCGGCCTCGGTGTGACCTCGGCCACCGAGGTGGTGATCTTCGCGCTGGCCTGCATGGCACTCAACATCCTGGTCGGCTATTCGGGCCTGACCTCGTTCGGCCACGGTGCCTGGTTCGGGCTCGCGGCCTACGCGGCGGGGATGGCGCAGCGCGACCTGTTCGCGGGCGGATTCTTCGCGCCGCTGGCACTCGGCCTGGCGGTGGTGGTGGTGATCGCCTGGGCCTTCGGATTCCTGATCCTGCGCCGGCGCGGCGTGTACTTCTCGCTGCTGACGCTGGCGCTGTCGGCGATGCTGTACTCGGTGGCGTTTCGCTGGACCGACGTGACCGGCGGCGAGAACGGGCTGGGTGGCATCACGCGCCCGTTGCTGGGCGGCATCTCGTTCGACAGCGCCGGCAGCTATTACGCGTTGGTGGCGGGCGTGGCGTTCGCGGCGCTGCTCGTGCTGTGGCGCTTTCACCGCTCGCCGCTGGGCACGGTGTTGGTGGCGATCCGCGAGAACGAACAGCGCGCTCGCTTCGTCGGTTATCCGACCAACCGCGTCAAGCTTACCGCGTTCGTATTCTCGGCCGGGTTGACCGGCCTGGCCGGCATGCTGCTCGCATTCAACAACCGGATGACCTCGGCCGAGCCGATCTCGGTGGCGTTCTCGGGCGAGTTGCTGGCGATGGTGATCATCGGCGGCATGCGCTCGTTCCTCGGCCCCGCGCTGGGGGCGCTGTTCTTCGTCATCTTTCGCGATTCGCTGTCGCGCGTGACCGAGAACTGGCTGCTCTTCTTCGGCCTGCTGTTCGTCGCCTTCATCGTCTTTTCGCCGACCGGGCTGGTCGGCCTGTACGAGCGCGCCTGCGCGCGCTGGCGCAAACCGGTCGAGCACGACGCGGCGATGGCGCAGCGGCTGGCCGGCACGGTGACGCTGCCGGCTTTCCTGCGCCCGCCGCGCGGCGCTGACGACGCGATCCTGGTCGCCGCAGGGCTGGTCAAGAGCTTCGGCGGCATCCGGGCGCTGAAGGACATGTCGCTGCGGCTGCGCGACCGCACGCTGCACGCGCTGATCGGCCCCAACGGCGCCGGCAAGACGACCGCCTTCAACCTGATCTCGGGCCTGTTCGCGCCCGACCGCGGCACGGTCACGCTGGGCGGCCGGTCGATCGCCGGGCTCTCGCCCGAGCGCATCACCGAGGCCGGCATCGGTCGCTCATTCCAGATCACCAATCTGTTCGCGACCTTGTCGGTGGCCGAGAACATCCGGCTGGCCGTGCAGGCGCGACACCCATTGCGCTTTGCCGTGTGGACCGACGCCGGCACGCTCGCCGACGTGAACCGCGACGCGGCCGAGGTGGTGCGCACGATGGGCCTGGGCGGTGTCGAGCAGGCGCAGGCCGCGTCGCTGTCCTACGGCGGCCAGCGCCTGCTCGACATGGCGCTGGCGCTGGCCACGCGACCGCGCGTGCTCTTGCTCGACGAGCCGCTGGCGGGCCTGGCCGCTGCCGAGCGCGAACGAGTCGGTCAACTGATCAAGGGCATCTCGGCCGACCTGCCGGTGCTGCTGGTCGAGCACGACATCGACCGCGTGTTCGCGCTCGCCGACGCAGTGACGGTGATGAACGACGGCGAGGTGCTGGTCGACGGCAGCGTCGACCAGGCGCGCGACTCGCCGCTCGTGCAGGCGGTGTACATCGGTGCCGGCTCGCACGCGCTGGCGGCCACCGTGCGCGCCAGCGCGGCACGCCCGAGCGTCCTGCTCGAGCTCGCCGGCGTGAACACCTTCTACGGCAAGAGCCACATCCTGCGCGACGTGAGCCTGACCGTGCACGACAACGAGATCGTCGCCCTGCTCGGCCGCAACGGGGCGGGCAAGTCGACGCTGCTCAAGACCATCATCGGCGTCAGCCCGCCGGCCCAGGGCAGCGTCACCCTTGGTGGCGAGGCGCTGGCACGGCGGCCGTCGGCCGAGATCGCGCGTCGCGGCGTGGCCTACGTGCCGCAGGGACGCGCTCTGTTCGCCGGCATGTCGGTGGCCGAGAACATGGAGCTCGGGCGCCTGAAGCGCCGCAACCACGCCGGCACCTACTGGGACGACGACAAGATCCTCGGCTTCTTCCCGCGCATCAAGGAACGCTGGCACTCGCCGGCCGACTACCTGTCGGGCGGCGAGCAGCAGATGGTGGCGGTGGCGCGTGCGCTGTCGGGCGACACGCGCGTGCTGCTGCTCGACGAACCGTTCGAGGGCCTGGCGCCAGCCATCGTCGAAGAGTTGTTCGAGGCTTTCGACAAGCTCAGGCACGAGGTGGCGATCCTGATCGTCGACCACCACCTCGACCTGGTGCTGGCGCTGTCCGACCGCACGGTGGCGCTCGAGCGCGGCGTCGTCACGCATGTCGGCGCGTCGGCGGCGCTTTCGCACGATCTTGAATTGCGGCGCAAGGTGCTTTGGCTGTGACCATTTCAGGAAAGGCGGTTGGCATGGGCAACGAAACACAAACCGCCGGCATCGTCGGCGCCGGGCTGATTGGCTGCTCGTGGGCCAACGTGTTCGCGCGCGCGGGCTGGCAGGTACGGCTGTGGGACCCGAGCGCCGCGCAGCGCGATGCGGCGCACGCGCGAGTCGCGCAGTCGCTGCACGACCTGCAGGCGCACGGGCTGGTCGACGACGCGGCCGCGGCGGCGCGGCGCGTGCAGGTCATGGCCACGCTGGCCGACGCGGTGCATGACGCCGACTACGTGCAGGAGTGCGGACCCGAAACGCTGGACGTCAAGCGCAGCACCTTTGCCGCACTCGACGCCGCTGCACCTGCGCATTGCGTGCTGGCCTCGTCGACCTCGGCCATCGTGGCCTCGCTCTTCACCGAGGCGCTGGCCGGCCGTGAGCGCTGCATCGTGGCTCATCCGGTCAACCCGCCGCACCTGGTGCCGGTGGTCGAGCTGTGTGGCGCGCCGTGGACCAGCGCCGAGACCAAGGCGCGTGCGGGCGAAGTGATGCGCTCAGTTGGCCAGGTGCCGATCGACGTCAAGCGCGAGATCGACGGCTTCGTGCTCAACCGGCTGCAGGTCGCGCTGCTGACCGAAGCCTTCCGGCTGGTGCAGGACGGCATCGTCAGCCCGCAGGACCTGGACCACACGGTTCGCCACGGGCTGGGCCTGCGCTGGGCCTTCATGGGCCCGTTCGAAACCATCGAGCTCAATGCGCCCGCCGGCATTGCCGACTACTGTGAACGTTATGTACCCTGGTTCCGGCGCTACCTGGCCGACCTGCCGACCGCCCGCGTGTGGGACGATGAGCAGTGGCGCAGGGTGGCCCAGGCCTGGGGCCCGGTGCCCGCTGCGAGCGAGGTGTCGCGCAAGACCCTGTGGCGCAACGACCGATTGGCGGCGCTGGCCGCGCACGGGCGAGGGCGCAAGCCCTGGCCGATTTCCTGAAGACCCAAGGAGAGCAGCACCATGTCCACCCCGTCCAGATCGAAGCGCCGCAAGGTCATGATCACCTGCGCCGTCACCGGCGCGATCCACACCCCGAGCATGTCGCCGCACCTGCCGATCACCGCCGACGAGATCGCCGACGCAGCGCTCGGCGCGCACGCGGCCGGCGCCGCGCTGGTGCATCTGCATGCGCGCGACCCGGTCGATGGCAGGCCCGACCAGCGGCCCGAAGCGTTTGCGCCGTTCCTGACGCGCATCCGCACCGCCTGCGACGCGGTCATCAACATCACCACCGGCGGTGCGCCGACGATGAGCGTCGAAGAGCGCTTGCTGCCCTGCGCGCACTTCAAGCCCGAGGTGGCGTCGCTGAACATGGGCTCGATGAACTTCGGCCTGTTCCCGATGCTCGCGCGCTTCAAGGCGACTCCGTGCTCACTCTCGCCGATCTCGAAAACTGGACCAATCAAAAAGACCACCGCAATCACCCCATGCTCCAGAACCACTCCGCCGCGCTAGCGGCTTCGTTCAGTAGAGTAGAGCGCCGGGATAAACCTAAATCCC
>JANOJJ010000011.1:0-4421 GCA_031408155.1 Rubrivivax sp. | reverse complement strand
AGGTCGAGGGCTCGGTCTTGCTGGTGCAGAGGTGGATCCTGGCGCGGCTGCGCAACCGCCGTTTCTTCAGCCTGGCCGAGCTGAACCGGGCCATCGTCGCCCACGTGAACCCGGGTGATGTCCTCGGGCTGCATCGCCTGCAGTCGCACGCGCTGCCCCTGCAGCACCGGCAACGGGGTAGCGGGCATCATGATCGACTCATTCAGGCCGCTGCCGGGACCGCGCCGCGCAGCGCGTCGAGCTGGGCCCAGACCTTGCGCAAGGCGGCCACGATTTGCGCCACCTGTTGCGGCCCATGGGCGAACTGCCCCATCGCCAGACCGACGAAGGCGCGGCCGTGCAGGTCCTCGGCCACCGGGCAGGTGCCCGGACCGTAGCTGACCGTGCTGTCGCCGTGCGCCGTTCCCTTCCACGGGAAGCCGCCGCTGCCGTAGGCGATGCGGTGGCGGAACAGCGGCAGCAGGTGCAGGTTCTGGTAGCTGCCGACCAGCCCGGGCACGCCTTCGGCGCGCAGCGCCTGCAACAGCCGTTCACGCGACAGGCCCAGGCGCACGGTGTCGACCTGCAGGCCGTAGATGTAGTACGCGTGCGTATTGCCGGGCAGCACGGCGGGGATGCGCAGACCCGGCAGGTCGGCCAGCCCGGCGTTCAATGCAGCGGCAGCCTGCTGCCGGCCGGCCACGCGGTCGGCCAGCAGCGGCAACTGCACCGCGGCAATGGCGGCCTCGATCTCGCCGAGGCGGAAGTTGTGGCCCAGCAGGTTGGCCAGTTCCACCGGGTCGTCGCTTTGCACCACCGCTTCGGCGTGGTTGCGGATCAGCGCCAACCGGCGTGCATGACGGTCGTCATTGGTGACCAGAACGCCGCCCTCGCCGCAGTGGATGTGCTTGTGGTAGTTCAGGCTGTAGCCGCCGATGTCGGCCAGCGTGCCCGCGGCCTGGCCGTGGTGCAGCGCGCCGGGGGCCTGCGCGCAGTCGCTCAACAGCTTCAGGCGGTGGCGGTCGCAGATCGCGCGCAGTGCGCGCATGTCTGCGCTCTGGCCGAAGATGTCGACCGCGATCACGGCCTTGGTGCGCGGCGTGACCAGGCGCTCGACGCTGGCCGGGTCGATGTTGTAGGTGGCACGGTCGATGTCGGCGAACACCGGCACGCCGGCCCAGTGCAGGATGGCCGTGGCCGTGGCGGCCATGGTCCACGGCGTGGTGATGATCTCGTCGCCTGGTTCGATGCCGATGGCACCCACCGCGCACACCAGCCCGCTGGTCCAGGAGTTGACGGCCAGCGCATGCTTGACGCCGAACGTGGCCGCGCATTGCGCCTCGAAGGCGCGCACGCGCGCTCCGCCCATGAAGGCTTCGCCGGCAGCACCGATGTAGCCCGACAGCACGCCGCCGCGGATCACGTCGGTGGCGGCGGCCACGTCGGCATCGCCGAGCAAGGCAGGGTGCGGCGCGGCGTGGGCGATGGTGGGCTTGCCACCGAACAGGGCCAGGGTGTCGTGCTCGGGCATGGCGTGTTGTCCTCCGGGATTCAGGTCGCCTTGCGGCGGATCTCGTCGCACAGGCGCTGTGCGGCCAGCGCCGTGTCGCCGCTGCTGGCCAGCGGCTGGCCGTGCGCCAGGTGGTGGTGCAGGTTGGCCACGGCGCGCTGGGTGGCCTGCAGGTAGTCGCCGGCCACGCGTTCGCCGCCATCGAGCACGCGGTAGTGGCGGAAGTGCGGGCTGTCGATGACACGGCGCACGCGCCATTGCAGGCCGCCGTCCTCCATCGCGATGACCGCGGTCGCGGTGATGATCTGCAGCTCGAAGATGGCGCAGTCGGCCGCGTGCGCGGTGGTCAGGTGGACCGGTGCGCCGGCAGCGGTGCGCAGCAGCGCAGGCACGGTCGGGTCGTCGCTCCAGTGGTCGGCCAGCGCGGCGCCGGCATGCAGCAACTGCAGCGGGCCCAGCAGCAGGTGCAGCAGGTCGACCAGGTGGCTGCCGTTATTCAGCACGCCCTTGTTGTAGGTGCCCACGGCTGAGCGCACCGGGCCCCAGGCGCCGGCGCGCAGTTCGCCGGCCAGGCGCTGCACGTCGCTTGCCCAGCGCCGGCTGTGGTTCACCGCCAGCGGCACGCCGGCGGCGGCGCAGCGCGCCACCAGCGCCTCGGTCTGCGCCAGCGTCGGCGTGACCGGTTTTTCGCAGAAGATCAGCCGCGGGCGCAGCGCCAGCGCGGCTTCGAGCTGTGCCGCATGGACCGTGGTCGGCGAGCACAGGCTGATCACGTCGAAGGCGCCAGGGGCATGCAGCGCGGCCAGCGCGGCCAGGTCGTCGAAGCCCTGAGCGACGCCCCAGCGTTGCATGAAGGCGGCGCGCCGGGCGGCATCGGGCTCGACACAGGCGACGACGTGAAAGCCAGCGTGCCGCGTGTATGCACCGGCATGCGTCAGCGGCGGCAACGTGGCCGCGCGGTCGGCGTCGAAGCCGCCGGCGATGTTGCCGCAGCCGACGATCAGCACACGGTACATGCGGCGCCTCAGGCGGACTGCAGGTCGGAGCCCACGGCCGAGGCGGTCGCGGCGGCGCTGCCGTAGGCCTGCTCGAAGCTGGTGGCCGGCAACAGACCGCGCTCGATGGCTTCGGCGACGAACTTCAACAGCAGCGGGTCGTTGTAGCGGCGAGCCACCAATTGCAGGCCGAACGGCAGCCCGCGCGCGCTCGTGAAGACGGGCGCGCTGATCGCGGGCAACTGCGTCAACGTCCACATCAGCGCCGAGTCGGGGTGTTCCTCGACATGGCGCAGCGGCGCTTCGCCGGCGGTGGACAGCGTCACCATCACGTCCAGGCCGCGCAGGAAGCGGTCCATCTGCCGCGCCAGGTCGATCTGGCGCTCGAGCGCGGCGGCGTAGTCGGCGGGGCTGACCATGAGGCCGGCCTCGATCAGCGCGTTCATCACCGGGCTCACCAGCCCGGCCTGCCTGAACTCGTGCTGGAAGTAGTAGGCCAGCGCACGGTTGTAGATGGTGGCGTGCAAGGAGTGGCACTCGGCCATGTCCGCGGGCAGCGTGGCCGGCACCAGTTCGAAGCGCGGGTCGGCCTGCAGGCGCTGCAACCAGCCGGCCATCGCGGCCCGGGCGTACGCGCTCACGTGCTGCCACACCGGCGGCCGCACGAAGGCCACGCGCCACGGCCGGTCGGCGGGCCTGGCCTGGCGCGCGTGGTCGTTCAAGGCACGGTCGCTCAGCGGGTAGTCGCGACCATGCACGCGCAAGGCGTCGAAGGTGCGACCCAGGTCGCAGGCGTGGCCGGTGAAGAAACCCACCGTATCCAGGCTGTCGGTGGTCTTGAGCATGCCGGTGCGCGGGATCATGCCGAACGACGGCTTCATGCCCCACACGCCGCAGAAGCTGGCCGGCCGGATGATGCTGCCAGCGGTCTGCGTGCCGATCGCCGCCGGCACCACGCCCAGCGCCACCGCCACCGCCGAGCCGCTGCTGCTGGTGCCCGGCGTGCGCTCGGGGGCCCAGGGGTTGATCGTCTTGCCCAGCGTGTGCACGGCGAACTCGGCCGTCACCGTCTTGCCCGGCACCAGTGCGCCGGCGCGCCTGAGGTTGAACACCGCGCGTGCGTCGTTGCCGGGCGTGAAGCCGGCCCACAGCGGGCTGCCCATCTGGGTCGGGAAGTCGGCGCTGTTGAAGATGTCCTTCACGCCCACCGGGATGGCTTCGAGTCCACGCAACGGCTCGCCTCGGGTCAGGCGTTGGGCGCAACGGCGTGCCGTGGCCAGCAGTTGGCCGGCGTCGAAGGCGACCCAGGCCTTGGCCTGCGCTTCGCTGCGGTCGTGCATCGCGATGCACTGGCACGCGATGTCTTCCGGCGTCGCGCGGCAGGCGGTCAGCGCCTGCTGCAACGGGCCGATGCTGTGCTGCTTGAAATCGACGTTGAAGCTCATGGCTCAGTCCCGGCGGGTGCCGAATTTGCGCTGCATCTGCTGTGCAAAGGGCAGCAGCTCTTCCTCGTTCTTCGCCGTCTTCGGGTAGATCGGGATGACGCTGTTCTTCAGCTCGGGTCGACGCTGGCGTTCGAGCGTGGCAAAGAACTCTGGCTCGGTCATGCCGGTGATCTGGAGGTAGTAGTCCAGGCCTTCGGGGCGCACGCCGTCATTGGCGCGGATCAGGTCCCAGGCCTCGTCGCGGCTGAGCAGGCCGGCGCGCAGGTCGACGCTGGCATGGAAGGTGGCCCGGCCATAGCCGCGCTTGGCATAACAGGCCAGATCGTGCACGCCGGGCATGATGCATTCGGCGCTCTTGTAGCGCTTGAAGCTGCCTTCGACCTGCGTCTCGCGCCAGTCGTAGGTGTCACGCACGAACTCGGTCTGGCGCTCGTCGTCCCAGAACACGTAGTCGCCCAGGTGCAGGCCGAACACGCCCACGCGTTCGCAGTC
>JANOJJ010000853.1:0-7248 GCA_031408155.1 Rubrivivax sp. | reverse complement strand
GCGGCCGCAGGGCGCTTCGGGCGGGTCAAATCATTCCCCGTTCGGCCATCGACACCACCTGGCCGCGGCCGACCACCAGGTGGTCGAGCACGCGCACGTCGACCAGCGCGAGCGCGCTCTTGAGCGTCTGCGTCAGGTACTCGTCGGCGCGCGACGGCTCGGCCAGGCCGGACGGGTGGTTGTGGGCCAGGATCACCGCGCCGGCGTTGAGCGCGATCGCGCGGCGCACCACTTCGCGCGGGTAGACGCTGGTCTGAGTCAGGGTGCCGCGAAACATCTCCTCGAGTTCGAGCAACCGGTGCTGGTGGTCGAGGAACAGCACCGCAAAGACCTCGTGCATCAAGCCACCGAGTTGCATCGCCAGGTAGTCCTTGACGCGCTGCGGCGAGTCGAACACCGGCGCGGCGCGCAACGGTTGCGCGATCGCACGGCGTGCGATCTCCATCACGGCCAGGATCTCGGCCCGCTTGGCCGGGCCCAGGCCCTTGACGACCTCGAGGTCCTGCGCGCTGGCGCCCAGCAGGCCGCCGATGCCGCCAAAGCGGTCGAGCAGTTGTTGCGCCAGCACGAACACGCCCTGGCCGGCCAGGCCGGTGCGCAAGAGCACGGCCAGCAACTCGCCATCGGCCAACGCTGCGGCGCCGCGTTCGAGCAGCTTCTCGCGCGGGCGTTGGTCTGGCGGCAGGTCCTTCGGCGTCATGGGCAGCGCAGGCAGGTGGACAGCGGGATGAACGAGAGCGCTGCGTAGAATCCCGTCCAGTCTATTCGAGGCGCGTTTGCCCGCGCTGCCCGCCGTGATCCGCATCCAGCCAGGCTCCTTTCTCACGCTGCATTACCGCCTGGCCGGCCCCGACGGCGCCGATGTGGTCAACACCTTCGGCGACAAGCCGGCCACGCTGTCGCTGGGCACGGGACAACTGGCACCGGCGCTCGAACAATGCCTGATCGGGCTGGACGAAGGCGCGCATCGCAGCTTCGAGCTGGCCGCCGGCGAGGCCTTCGGCCCGCGCAGTGCCGACTTGGTACAGCGCGTCAGGCACTCGTTGCTGCACGAGCTGGGCAAGCCCGGCGCGACCTATGCACTGGGCGACGTGGTGCAGTTTCCCACCCCCGACGGCGCCGGCACCTATGCCGGCGTGGTGCGTGGCCACGGTGACGACTGGCTGCTGTTCGATTTCAACCACCCGCTTGCGGGCCATGCCGTGCGCTTCGAGGTGCAGGTGGTGGGAGTGCTGGAGTGACCAGCCTGAGCGAGATCCTGCTGGCCGAACCGCGCGGCTTTTGCGCCGGGGTCGACCGTGCGATCGAGATCGTCGACCGCGCACTCAAGCGTTTCGGCGCGCCGATCTACGTGCGCCACGAGATCGTGCACAACACCTACGTCGTGAACGACCTCAAGGCCAAAGGCGCGATCTTCGTCGAGACGCTCGACGAGGTGCCGGCAGGTGCGACTCTGATCTTCAGCGCGCATGGGGTCAGCAAGGCCTTGCGACGCGAGGCCGACGCGCGAGGCTTCCAGGTCTTCGACGCCACCTGTCCGCTGGTGACCAAGGTCCACGTCGAGGTCGCCAAGCTGGCGCGCGAGGGCTATGAGTTCATCATGATCGGCCACAAGGGCCACCCCGAGGTCGAGGGCACGATGGGCCAGTTGAACCGGGGCATCTACCTGGTCGAGGACGTGGCCGACGTGGCCCACGTACAGCCGCGCGGCGATCAACTGGCCGTGGTGACGCAGACCACGCTGAGCGTGGACGACGCGGCCGCGATCCTGGCCGCGGTCAAGAAACGCTTCCCGCAGGTACGCCAGCCCAAGCAGCAGGACATCTGCTATGCCACGCAGAACCGGCAGGACGCGGTCAAGGTGATGGCGCCGGCGGTGGATGTGGTGGTCGTGGTCGGCAGTCCGACCAGCTCCAACAGCAACCGGTTGCGCGAACTGGCCGAACGACTGGGCACCAAAGCCTACATGGTCGACGCGGCCGACGACTTGCAGCCGGCCTGGTTCGAAGGCCGCAGCCGGGTCGGCGTGACGGCCGGCGCGTCGGCGCCCGACATCCTGGTGCAGCAGGTGATCGCGCGGCTGCGCGAACTCGGCGCGGTGGCGATCCGCCGGATGGACGGCGTGCAGGAGCATGTGCGCTTTCCGCTGCCGCGCGGCCTGGGGGACCGCAGCATGAGCGATGCCGCCAGCTCCCGATCCTGACGCCGCGGCAGCGCGACAGCGCATGCCCTGTCGATCTGCCGCAACCGGCCAAAGCCTGCCGCTGCCTACACGTTCCGCCTTGCCAAGAGACCTCTCATGCTCGACATTAGCCTGCTGCGCCGCGACCTCCCCGGCGTGCTCGCGCGGCTCGAAAGCCGCAAGACGCCCCAGCCCTTCCTCGACGCCGAGCGCTTCAGCGCGCTCGAGGCCGAGCGCAAGCGCATCCAGACCCGCACCGAAGAAGTGCAGGCGCGGCGCAATGCGCTGTCCAGGCAGATTGGACAGGCCAAAGCCAGGGCTGAAGACAGCAGCGCAGCGATGGCCGAGGTGGCCGGCATCGCCGACGAGCTGAAGGCCGGCGGCCACCGGCTCGAAGCGCTGCAGTCCGAGCTGCAGGGCCTGCTGATGTCGCTGCCCAACCTGCCGCACGAGAGCGTGCCGGTGGGCGCTGACGAGGCGGCCAATGTCGAGCTGCGCCGCTGGGGCACGCCGCGTGGGTTCGACTTCGTGGTCAAGGACCATGTCGACCTGGGCGCGCCGCTCGGCCTGGACTTCGAGACCGGCGCGAAGCTGTCGGGCTCGCGCTTCACGTTCATGCGCGGCCCGGCGGCGCGGCTGCATCGCGCGCTGGCGCAGTTCATGCTTGACGTGCAGACGCGCGAGCACGGCTACACCGAGTGCTGGACGCCGTACATCGTCAACCGCGAGATCCTCGAAGGCACCGGTCAACTGCCCAAGTTCAAGCAGGACATGTTCAGGGTCTTGCGAGGCGGCGACGAGCAGCAGGCCGAGCAGTACCTGATCAGCACCAGCGAGATCAGCCTGACCAACAGCGTGCGCGAGCAGATCCTCGACGCAGCGCAGTTGCCGATCAAGCTGACGGCGCACAGCCCGTGCTTCCGCAGCGAGGCGGGCAGCGGCGGACGCGACACGCGCGGCATGATCCGGCAGCACCAGTTCGACAAGGTCGAGATGGTGCAGGTCACGCAGCCCGAGAACAGCTACGCCGCGCTCGAGCAGATGGTCGGCCATGCCGAGGCCATCCTGCAGAAGCTGGAGCTGCCGTACCGGGTGGTGGCGCTGGCCAGCGGCGACCTGGGCTTCGGCGCGGCCAAGACCTACGACCTGGAGGTCTGGCTGCCGGCGCAGGACACCTACCGCGAGATCAGCTCGTGCAGCAATTGCGAGGCCTTTCAGGCCCGGCGCATGCAGACCCGCTTTCGCAACTCGCAGGGCAAGACCGAACTGGTGCACACGCTCAATGGCTCGGGCCTGGCCGTCGGCCGCGCGCTGGTGGCGGTGCTCGAGAACCACCAACTGGCCGACGGCACCATCCGCGTGCCGGCGGCGCTGCGGCCCTACCTGCATGGCGACGAGGTGCTGCGCGGGTAGGCGCTGGCCGCTGCTAGAATGCGCGCCTTCGCGACCAAGCGAAAGCAGACCCAGCAGCACACCCCGGAACGGTGGCAGAGTGGTCGAATGCGCCGCACTCGAACCACACTGCGTCTTCAGTGTGTGACGTGCAAGTCGCTGAACTTATTGAAGAGTTTCGTGCAAGCTGGACGCCTTTGGCTTGCAAGGATTTACAAAGAGTTGGTGGCGCTGCTTATACGCGGCGCGCCGCTGACTTCAGCAGATGACCCGGAGAGATGGCAGAGTGGTCGAATGCGCGGGACTCGAAATCCCGTGTACGTTTTCAACGTACCGTGGGTTCGAATCCCACTCTCTCCGCCAGTGAGCTAGGATTCATGAGGGTTTCTAGGCTGTTTTGTGTTGCAACCCAGCATCCGAACCACCGAAAACGGAACAGCTCTCGGTTCGGTCGCAACCGTTGCGCTTGCTGCCGACCGCAGCCAAGCCGATCTCGGTCTCGGCCTGATGCTGCTGCAAGCGGGGCAGCCACGCGCCCAGTCGATGGCGCGCACGACCCATTGCCGGTCCGTATGGTAGTAGTTCCATTGGTTCGACGCCTCGGTCTTCTTGATGGCGGCGTTGTTCTTGAACAGCCCGGCGTTGGCCTGCGTGGCGCCGCCCATGTGGCGCACGCGCCGATCGGCCGGCGGCGAATCAGCGGCGCCGATAGGTGACGAAGGCAAAGCCGACGTCGTTCGGCGCGGTGGCCTGGTGTGATTGGCGCGAAACCTCGATGAAGTCCTGCCGCGGCCAGTCGGGCAAGTGGGTGTCGCCGTCGTAGTCGCGGTCGATCTCGGTCAGCTCCAGTTCGTCGGCCACCGGCAAGGCCACTGCGTAGACCTGCGCGCCACCGATGACGAACACGCGCTCGGCATCGCACGCCAGCGCCAGCGCTTGGTCCAGGCCGTGCGCCACCTCGGCGCCCGCGGCGGTCCAGCCTGGTTGCCGGGTCAGCACGATGTTGCGCCGCCCGGGCAGCGGCCGGACACGATCGGGCAGCGAATCCCAGGTGCTGCGGCCCATGATCACCGGCGAGCCCATCGTCAGCGCACGAAAGCGACGCTGATCCTCGGGCAGGCGCCAGAGCAGGTTGTTGCCCTGCCCGATGACGCGGTTGCTCGCCACGGCGGCGATCAGGCTGACGATCGGCCGCCGGTCCGGCGGCCGGCCGGCGGCTGAGACGCACTCGTTCATCACACCGCGACCGGCGCCTTGATCGGTGGGTGGTGCTCGTACTCCAACAGGTCGAAGTCGTCGACCGCGTAGTCGAAGATCGACGCCGGCCGGCGCTTGATGTTCAGCAGCGGGTACGGGTGCGGCGTGCGCGCCAGCTGCGTTCGTACCTGCTCGTGGTGGTTGCTGTAGATGTGGCAGTCGCCACCGGTCCAGATGAAGTCACCGACCTCCAGCTCGCATTGCTGCGCCAGCAGGTGGGTCAGCAGCGCGTAGCTGGCGATGTTGAAGGGCAAGCCGAGAAAGATGTCGGCACTGCGCTGGTAGAGCTGGCAACTGAGCTTGTTGCCGGCGACGTAGAACTGGAACAACGCGTGGCAGGGCAGCAGCGCCATCTTCGACAGATCGGCCACGTTCCACGCACTGACGATGATGCGGCGCGAGTCGGGGTTGGTCTCGAGCTGGCGCACGACGTCGGCGATCTGGTCGATGTGGCCGCCGTCGGGCGTGGGCCAACTGCGCCACTGCACGCCGTACACCGGCCCCAGGTCGCCATCGGGCCGGGCCCATTCGTCCCAGATCGTGCAGCCGCGCTCCTGCAGCCACTTGACGTTGCTGTCGCCGCGCAGGAACCACAGCAGCTCGACGATGATGGCCTTGAGAAAGACCTTCTTGGTGGTGACGAGCGGAAAGCCTTCGTTGAGGTCGAAGCGCATCTGGTGGCCGAACACGCTGCGCGTGCCGGTGCCGGTGCGGTCGGCCTTGGTCGTGCCGTGCTCGAAGACATGGCGCATGAAGTCTTCGTACTGGCTGCGGATGGGGCGTGGGGAGGTCAAGTCAATAGGCTCCGAACAGGGTGTCGAGCGCGTCGAGGACGTCGTCGCGCCAGGCGGTGGCGTGCAGCACCGGATTCTTCAGCATCGGCGCTGCCTATTCCACCCCGAACTGCATCGCCGCCAGCCGCGCATACAGGCCGTCGCGCGCCACCAGCTCGGCATGCGTGCCGACATCGACGATGCGTCCGCCTTCCAGCACCACGATGCGGTCGGCGCGCAGCACGGTGGCCAGCCGATGCGCGATGACGAGCGTGGTGCGGTCCTTCATCGCGGCTTCGAGCGCCGCCTGCACCATGCGTTCGCTTTCGGCGTCGAGTGCGCTCGTCGCTTCGTCGAGCAGCAGCAGGGGCGGGTTTTTCAGCATCGCACGCGCGATGCTGATGCGCTGGCGCTGGCCGCCCGACAGGCGCACGCCGCGTTCGCCCAGGAAGGTGCGGTAGCCCTCGGGCAGGGCGCTGATGAAGTCGTGCGCGAAGGCGGACTTGGCGGCCGCGATGACCTCGTCGTCGCTGGCGCCCGGGCGGCCGTAGCGGATGTTCTCCAGCGCACTGGTCGAGAACACCGTGCTGTCCTGCGGCACGATGCCGATGCGGCCGCGCAGGTCGGCCAGCAAGGCTTCGCGCACCGGCACGCCGTCGATGCTGATGACGCCGGAAGCGGTGTCGTAGAAGCGCAGCAGCAGTTGCAGCACGGTGCTCTTGCCGGCACCGCTGGGGCCGACCAGGGCCACGGTTTCACCCGGCCGGACCTCGAGGCTGAAATCCACCAACGCGGCCTGCCGGGGGCGCGACGGGTAGTGGAATGTCACGTGTTCGAAGCGCAGCGAAGAGCCGCCCTGCGTGGCCGGCAGGGCCCGTGGCTGGGCCGGCTCGGCCACCGCCGAGCTGACGGCCAGCAGTTCCATCAGACGCTCGGTGGCGCCGGCCGCTCGCAGCAGATCGCCATAAACCTCGGACAACACCGCCACCGAGCTGACCAGGATGATCACGAAGACCACGGTCTGCCCCAGGTGGCCGGCCGAGATGTCGCCGCGCGCCACCGCCTGCGTACCCTGGTACAGGCCCCACAGCAGCGCGCCGAAGGTGGCCGTGATGATGAAGCCCACCAGCAGCGCGCGTACCCGGGTGCGCTTCCTGGCGGTCTCGAAGGCCTGCTCGGTGCTGGCGTCGAAGCGCAGCGCCTCGCGCCCTTCCTGCACGTAGCTCTGCACCACCGCGATGGCGTTGAGCACCTCGGCCGCGATCGCGCTGGTATCGGCCACGCGATCCTGGCTGGCGCGGCTGAGCTTGCGCACGCGGCGCCCGAAATACAGGCTGGGCAGCACCACCAGCACCAGGATGCCCAGCACCTGGGTCATCACGTAGGGGTTGGTCCAGATCAGCATGGCCATCGCGCCGATGCCCATCACGCTGTTGCGCAGGCCCATGCTGAGCGAACTGCCGACCACCGTCTGGACCAGGGTGGTGTCGGTGGTCAGGCGACTAAGCACCTCGCCGGTCTGCGTGGTCTCGAAGAACTCGGGGCTTTGCCGCACCACATGGGCGTACACCGCATTGCGCAGGTCGGCCGGACAACCGCGCCTCGAGGTCGACGGCGAGCACGATCTCTTCGGCGACGGGCGGG
>JANOJJ010000210.1:0-7706 GCA_031408155.1 Rubrivivax sp. | reverse complement strand
GTGGTCTTGACCGATCACGCGCTGGGCCAGCAAGCTGGGCAGCTTGAGCACGGTCTCGATCTCGTTGCGCGCCATGCGGCCGACCGGGATGCCGGTCCAGTCGCCCACCACCGAGGCCACGGCCTGGTAGTCGACGGTCGGCAGGATCAGCGGTGACTCGCCTTGCAGTTCGGTCAGGCGGGACTGCACGTCCCTCAAGGTGGCCATGGTCGCGGCGCGCTCTTCGTCGCTGAGCGGCTGCGTACCCGCCGGCGCTGGAGCACCGGCGACCTGGGCTTCGAGCGCACTGCCCGTGCCTTCGACCGGCTTGGCGCCATCGCGCAGCTTGGCGCGCAGCGTCAACAACTCGTCGACCAGGGTCTTCTCGTCGGTCCAGCGTTTCTCCAGCTCGGTCAGGCGGCCCGCTTCGTGGCCAAGCTGTTCGGTAGCCTGGGCCTCGCGCTCGCCGATATCGATGCCGATGGCCTTCTCACGGCCAATGATCGCCAGTTCGGTGTCGAGCGCTTCGATGCGCTTGCGGCAGTCGTCCACCTCGGCCGGCGTCGCGTGCAGGCTGACGGCCACGCGCGCGCAGGCGGTGTCGATCAGGCTGACCGACTTGTCGGGCAGCTGGCGCGCCGGGATGTAGCGGTGGCTGAGCTTGACCGCGGCTTCGAGCGCCTCGTCGAGGATCTGCACCTTGTGGTGCTTCTCCATCGTGCTGGCCACGCCACGCATCATCAGCGTGGCCTTCTTCTCGTCGGGCTCGTCGACCTGCACGGTCTGGAAGCGGCGGGTCAGTGCCGGGTCCTTCTCGATGTGCTTCTTGTATTCGGCGAAGGTGGTGGCGGCGATGGTGCGCAGCGTGCCGCGCGCCAGCGCCGGCTTGAGCAGGTTGGCCGCGTCCCCGGTGCCGGCGGCGCCGCCCGCACCCACCAGCGTGTGGGCCTCGTCAATGAACAGGATGATGGGCTGGGGGCTGGCCTGGACTTCCTCGATCACCGAGCGCAGCCGCTGCTCGAACTCACCCTTCATGCTGGCACCGGCCTGCAGCAGGCCGACGTCGAGCGTCAGCAGCCTCACGTCCTTCAGCGCCGGCGGCACGTCGCCGCGCGCAATGCGCTGGGCAAAGCCTTCCACGATGGCCGTCTTGCCGACCCCGGCCTCGCCGACCAGGATCGGGTTGTTCTGGCGCCGGCGCATCAGGATGTCGACCGCCTGCCGGATCTCGTCGTCGCGACCGACGATCGGATCCATCTTGCCGCCGCGCGCCTGCTCGGTCAGATCGGTGGTGAACTTCTTCAGCGCCTCTTGCTTGCCCATTGCCGCCGGAGCGATGGCGCCACTGGCTTCGCCCGGTGCAGCGCCGCCCGAGCTGCCGTCGCTGGCCGACTGGCCGTCCTCGGCCGAGCCTTTGACGATGGCGGGCAACTCGTCGGCCAGGTCATCGGGCTTGATTTTCTCGAACTGGCGCGAGATCGCGAACAAGGCATTGCGCAAGCTCTTCGTCTTGAGCATCGCCAGCAGGATGTAGCCACTGCGGACGCCGCCATCCTTGTACATCAGGGTAGCGAAGACCCAGGCCTCGCGTACCGCCGTGTCGATGCTGTCCGAGATGTCGCTGATGGCGGTGGCGCCACGCGGAAGCCGGTCCAGCGCGGCCGTGATGTCCTTGGCCAGTACCGACACGTCCAGGCTGTAGTGCTTGATGATGCGGTGCCAGTCGCTGTCGGGGTTCTGCACGATCTGCGCAACCCAGTGCTCCAACTCGACGTAGGGGTTGCCGCGCAGCTTGCAGAAGACTGTGGCGCCTTCCACCGCCTTGTAGGCCAGTGGGTTGAGTTTTCCGAAGACGGCAACGCGACTGATTTCGGCCATGATGTCTAGTCCTAGTGTTGGTGTTAGTGGGTCAGGCGGATTCAACAGCCCGGGCGGGCGGTGGTCGGATGGCTGCGGCGGCGGCCCTGGCGGCTGCCGCAGCCGATGCCTTGCGGCGCTGCCAGGCCTTCATGGCCTGTTCAGGGGCCAGGCGCAGGCCGGCAACGCCAAGGCTGTCGGGACGCGGCTTGCCAACCCAGCTCGTCCAGCCCAGGCGGGCGTGACGGCCGAGCCGACTGGGATCCACCTGCTCGGCGATGTGGCCAAGCACGAGATCCCAGTCGAACTCATGGCCCAGGTACTGCTGCACGAGGGACATCACGGCCGGCAGCGCGGTGCCGTCTGGCAGCAGCGACTCGAACGCGCGGCGTTCGAGCGGGCCGATGTGCAGTCGGATGCCGTGCTGGCGGTCCCACAGCATGCTGCCGAGCACCGCGCCGGCGCCCAGTTGCGCACTGGTGTTGCGCCGACCGCCGAGCAGTCGCCCCAGACGGCTGCGCTCTTCTTCGAGCAGCGGCATCCAGTGGCCTGCGAACTGCTCGACACGCACCCGGCGGCCGAGATAGCCTGACAACAGGTTGGCCAGGCCCTCTGCGTTGCGCACCTGGCGCGTCAGCAGGCCGGCGAAGTGCAGCTTCACTTCGTCTTGCATGGGGTCGCGACCACGCATCTGCGCAAGGCCCACGCCGATCAGCGAACCGACGATGTCGGCGAAGGTGTCGTCTCCCGGCCGGTCGCGCCCGACCACCGGCTGCGCCTGCGCCCAGGCCCGGTAGAACAGCAGCAGCAAGCGGTGGTGAAAGATGTCGGCGAAGCGCAGGAAGGTCGGGTCGGCGTTGTGCATCGCGCGATTGCGCGCGTACTCGGTCAGGTGTAGGGGCAACGGCCCGTTGGGCCCGAACAGTCCGAAGAAGCGCACCTCGATACGCGGCGGACGGTTGCCTTCGGGGGCCAGCACGGCGTGCAGCGCGGCAGGCGCAAACGACATCTCCGCCGCCTGGCCCAGGCGCAGCGGCTCATCCGACGGTCGACGTGCCGTGCCCAGCCTGGGCTTGTCGGGCTGGTGGGCATCGATGCGGCGCAAGGTCTGGAAGAAGTCGTGCGCCCAGGGTTCGGCTGCCATGCCAGCCAGCGTGTCCTTCCAGGCGTCAGTGGTCATGTCTCGGGCTCTGGCTGGGCGCGATCAGATCGCCGGACGCACGCCGATCATCGGCTTGCCAACGAGGATGTCGCCGCGCGCCGCAGAACGCAGGCGCGTCTCGGTGAAGCCGTTCATCGACACATGGCGCGCAAAGTAGCGCTCGAGCACGCAACCCAGCAAGAAGGGGCTGCCTCCCTGGAAGGCCAGATCGTCGACCTCGAGTTCGATCCGAACGCCGCGGCCAAAGGCAATCGGTCCGCCCATCGGCAGGCGTCGCACGATGGGTTCGGTGCGCACCGAGCGCAGGCCCTCGATTTGGCGATGCTGGGCCGAATCGGCCTCTTGTACGTACAGGCGCAGCAGTTCGCGCAGGGTCGCCGCGCCATGCTCGGCGTCGGTGTCGAGCAGCGAGAGGTGGTTGAGCGAGAGCTGGTTGATGAAGCGCCACGCCAGCTTGCCTTCACGCATGGCCGACAAGGGACGTGACGGCCCCTTGATGATGCGCACGCCTTCCACCGGGGCAGTCAGGTCCAGGCGCAGCCCGCTGTCGGCACCGGCCAGCAGCAGCGGCAGGTCGCGGTTGCTGCACAGCGCGCGCAGTGCCAGTTGCTGCAAAGTGCCGGGATAGGGCGCTTCCGCGGCATCGACGACGGTGATGAACACTTCACTTCCGATGTAGGACGAGCGCGGACCGTCGCGCTTTTGCTTGTCGGACATCAGCCGCGGCTCGCGTTGCGTGGCGTAGTAGGCGTCGTGGCCATGCTCTTCGGTGTGGAACGCGGCGTACAGCGGCTGGAAGCGCCGTTCGCTGGCCAAGCCCTGGCCATAGCCGGTAACCTCGGTCAGTTCGATGATCTCGAAGTCCATCGGCCGAGCGCGATCGACCACGACATGGAAATCGTGCGTGCGCGACGTGACCTGGATGCGGTCGCACCGCTGGTCGAACAGGTTGATCGCAGGCACGCAATGGAGTGACAACGCTTTCGCGTCCACGGTCTGCTGCAGGCTGCTGTCGCCACGGCCGAACAGCAGCACGACCTCGACCTCCTGGCCGCCCAACGCACGCAGCGCGGGGCCCAGGCCGACGAGGTCGAAGAACATGAAACGTTGCGGGAACGCGAAGTACTCCTGCAGCAGGCGGTAGCCTGAAAAGCCAGTCAACGTCACGGGCAACAGCGCATGCTCGTCGTCGAAGCCGACTGCGCGCACCACGTCACTCGGCAGCATCTGCTGCGTCGACGAACCGTCGGTAGGCAACACCAGGGCACCCAAGGTGTGGCCGCAGATCAACTCGTGCATCCGGTAGGCCACCTCGTCGCTTGCACTGCAGAACAAGCGCAGGTCCTGCAGCGCGATGCGCGAGAAGTCGAGTCCAGCGGTCGCGCGCAGGCGGATGCGCAGTCCACCGCCGTACTTGCGCCATTCGGGCACGCGAGCCACCGGCAGGTTGGAGGCATGGGTGAAGTACGAAACCGCGCTGATTTCGATCGGCCACAGCTCGAGCGCCTGCGCGGTGCGGAAGCGGCATTCGGTGTGGGTGCCGCGGATGGCCCCGCTGCGCAGCTCGCTGCCGCGCGGCACCTTGGCACCCGCTGCCAGCGCCGCATCCCCCAGCACGGGCTGCACTTGCGCGACCATCATCGACGGCGTGGGCGCCAGGTAATTGGGGTAGACGATTTCGAGCAGCCGCTCGGTAAAACGAGGGAACTCGGCGTCGAGCTTGAGCTGCACGCGCGAAGCAAGAAAGGCAAAGCCCTCGAGCAGTCGCTCGACATACGGGTCTCCGACCTCGATGCCGTCCATGCGCAATCGGGACGCGATCTTGGGGAACTGCGCTGCAAACTCAGCACCCATCTCGCGCAGGTGCTGCAGCTCTTGGTTGTAGTAGCGCAGCAGTCGCGGGTCCATCGGAGTCAGTCGGTTTGTTGAAGGCCAGGCTCAAGGTCAGCGCGTGAGTTCGCGAACGTCGACCCGGCCGGTTTCGAGATCGATGTCGGTATGCAGCATCAGCTCCAGTGGCACCGGCTGGGCCCACAACTGGCCGCTGATGCGAAAGCTGATCTGGTTGTGCTGTTCGATCGGCGAATCGGACATCAGCGCCTCGACACGCAACGTCGCAGCCAGGATGCGCGGTTCGTGGTCGAGGATGGACTGTCGAACCTGCGCTTCGAGCGAGACCGGGTCGATCGACGAGATGGTCTGTCCGGAGATCACCGGCAACCCGAAGTTGAGCACCGAGCGCCGCACCTCAGGAAAGTCGTCGAGAGACTCGGAACTGCCTAGCATGGCCGTGTTGAACAACCAGCTCAGGTCGCGCAGCACCGCTTCGCGCAGTCGTGCACGCGACAGCACTCGGCTTTCAGCCGGCTCCTTCGTGTTGGTCGGATCGTCGTCGCGCAGCCGGTCGAGCAAGGCGGGTTGGAGCCGATCCTGTACCTTGGGCAGGCTCACCGTCGGTCCCTAGGCGCTGCGCGTAGCCGGACCATCGGAGGGGTCGGTCCGATGCCAGTCGGCCATGCGGGGCTCACTGTCAGACACTGCCTTCTCCGAGCGTGATCGACCGCAAGTCCATCAACGCCAGGTCGCCCGTATCCGTGGCCAGCACGCGCTGGCCGTTGCCGACGAACAAGCCGGGCTGCGACTCGATCCATTCGGTCTTGCGCGCCAGCGCGAGCAAGGGATCGGCCAGGTTGCTGCCTGCGTAGCGTGTCGGCAAGAATGCGACCTGCTCGCCGCCGTTGGAAAACACCAGCGTGGAAGGCATCCAGACGCGGTCGCGCAGGTCGACCGGCGGCTCGATCGTGACGCTGGCCAAGCGCGACCACGGCACCCAGTAATAGCGGCCGTTGACCACGGCCTCGAGGACCGGGCCGATGCGCATGTCGGCGTCGGCAATCCATTGGAAGGCCTGCGCCTGGCCTTCGCCCTTGGCCTGGCCCGCGCTGGCTGGCGCCTGGTCGAAGGCCTGTTCGCGCAGGTTGGCTGCATCAGCCGCATCGCCCCTTCCGTCACGCAACAGGGCTTCGATCAGAAGTGCGATCCAGGTCTCGGGCTCGCCAAACAGCAGCGGCGCCTTCTGCCCCTTGAAGACCTGTTCGCGCAGCATTTCGCAGTGGATGGTTTCGCGGTAGGCCTGGACCATCGGCAACGTCGACGCGTCGAGTTCGCCGGCCACGGTGAGCTGGTTGAGGGCCCGCGCCCAGTCACCTTGAACACACAACAACTGGAACAGGAACACGCGCAGCTTGGCATCGGCCGGCTGGCTGCGAATCTGTGCCTGCAGCTGCTTGATGGCGGCCTGGGGATCGCCGTCCTTGAGGGCTTGTTCGGCGGCGGATGGTGCGGCCATGGGTGTTCCAATCAGCTCTTGACGCTGGTCCTGAAGCTGAGCTGCGCGGACTTGCTGCCGCTGCCCTGCTGTGGGGTGTAGGTGACTTCGATGTCTTCGAAGGCAATCGAGAAGGTCTCGACAAGGATCGGACTGTCTGGCGCCAGCGTACCGACTGTGTGCGAAGTAATACGGCCGTTCTGGATCGTGATGATGAAGTAGTCGATCGGTGGCACGGCGCCGGCCTTGCGCACGGTGAGCACGGCCTTCTTGATCACTTCGTTGCTGCGCATCACGCTCATCAACTGTGTCGTCGAGCGATCAGCACCCTTGCCCAGGCGCAGTTCGGACAGCGCCGTCCTCACGGACGCACCTGCCCCGCCCAGCGCCGCGGACCCTGTCATGCCCCAGGACCAGTCCGAGATCTCGATCTCTTCCGGGTGCTCGGGCACATTGGACTCGCCCTTGATCACCCCGGTCTGCTTGCCCTCGAGATGAAGAAAAATGTCGGCCTTGGCCATGGTGCTGCGTCCAAATGCAAAGTGATAACGCCGGGCGTGCGCGACCTGATGTCGTGCCACCCGGCGTAGGAGGCTGACCCGGTGGCATCAGTCCCGGCCTGCAGGACAGGCCCGGGGCTTCGCCAGCCGATCGGGTCCAGGCGAACGGACCCGATCGCGTGGGTTCAGCCCTCGGCGTTGCCAGCGATGTCGAAGGCCCAGTCCTTGGTGCCGCCCTTCTTGGCGCCCTTCTCGTCTTGTGGCTGGTACTTGTACGTGAACTTCGCAAAGTTCAACGTCACGTTTTCGGTCAGGCGGTCTTCGCCGCCGCTGCCACCGGTTGACACCGAGGTGATCATGACCTCTTCCATCTTGAGGACCACGTACTCGACGGGCGTGCCACCGGCTTTGCGTACGACCAGTGTGGCGTCATCGTAGTGCTTGCCTTCGCAGGTGGCTTTGAGCAGCGCGTTCGAGGATGCGTCGATGTACTTGGTGAAGGACAGGTCCTGCACGTTGACCTTGCCTGCCCCACCGCCACCGCCCATGTGCGTGGTGCCGCTGTTGGACATGCCCCAGCTCCACGCCAGCACGTCGATTTCTTCCTTGTGCGACTTGTCTTCCGCTTCGCCCTTGATGTCGCCTATCTTCATGAACATGTCTACGGCCATGGTGTGCTCTCCTAAAGCGCCCCGCTGTGCGGGACTGGTTGATGCTGCAAATCCGCCCGTGACCGAAGCGGCCCCCCGCGCAGCGGCAAGGAGGTGGTTTCAGAGGACCGAAAAGAACGTGGCTGTCAGGCGGCCTTGGCTGACGGAAGCTTGGACACCAGCCGCAGAGATACCGTCAGCCCTTCGAGTTGGTAGTGCGGCCTGAGGAA
>JANOJJ010000805.1:0-1703 GCA_031408155.1 Rubrivivax sp. | reverse complement strand
GGTTCACCTTCAGCTATGCGCCGATCGCGCACATGGTCTGGTACTGGATGGGCCCTGACGCCTACACCGGCAAGGAAGTGGTCGACGCGATGAACGCCAAGGCCGGCCTGGTCTGGCAATGGGGCGCGCTCGACTTCGCCGGCGGCACGGTGGTGCACATCAACGCCGCGGTGGCCGGCCTGGTGGGGGCCTACATGATCGGCAAGCGCGTGGGCTACGGCAAGGAGTCGATGGCGCCGCACAGCCTGACGCTGACCATGGTCGGTGCCTCGATGCTGTGGGTCGGCTGGTTCGGCTTCAACGCCGGCTCGGCGCTCGAAGCCGGCAACAGCGCCGCGCTGGCCTTCATGAACACCTTCTCGGCCACCGCCTGCGCGGTGCTGGCCTGGTGCATCGGTGAAGCGCTGATGAAGGGCAAGGCCTCGATGCTGGGTGCCGCCTCGGGTGCGGTGGCCGGCCTGGTGGCCATCACGCCGGCAGCCGGCAACGTGGGCATCGTCGGTGGCCTGGTGATCGGTGTCGTCGCCCGCTTCGCCGGCCAGTGGGGCGTCAACGGTCTCAAGCGCCTGCTCGGTGCCGACGACTCGCTGGACGTGTTCGGCGTGCACGGTGTGTGCGGCGTCGTCGGCGCCCTGCTGACCGGCGTGTTCAACACGCAGGCGCTGGGCGGGCCCGGCTTGGTGACCGACTGGGTCACGGCCACGGTGGGCAGCGTCGGCTCGTTCGACCAGACCTGGATCCAGGCCAAGGCGGTCGCGCTGACCATCGTCTGGTCGGGCGTGGTTTCGCTGGTTGCCTACAAGGTCGTCGACCTGACGATCGGGTTGCGCGTACCGGAAGACGAAGAGCGCGAAGGCCTGGACATCACGTCGCACGGCGAGACCGCGTACAGCAAGTGAGGTCCGCCTGGAGCGGCTGCTGGCAGTCGCTCCAGACCTCTACAGCCGTTGGCGGAAATCGATCAGATGGGTGCGGAACCACTGATGGCCGGCGTCGCTCTCCAGCGACGGGTGCCAGAGCAGGTAGATCGGGAACTGCGGCGTGCGCAGCGGCACGGCGTGCGCCTGCAGGCAGGTTCACCAGGGTTTCAGGATTGACAATCTGAATCTTGCCTGTTTGACATCAGAAGTTGCTGCATGGACGGGCCACTCCCATACTGCGCCAGGCCGGCCTGAGCAAGAACGACTTCGACGGTCAGGGCCTGGGCGTGGCGCACGCCGAGGCGGCGCACACGGTCAACTGGTCGGCGGCGGTGGCCGAGACGCTGGGCATCAGCCCGCAGGTGCTGCTGCGGGCTGACCAGGGCGGTGCCTCGGCTTCGGCCCTGCTGATCCGCGCCGCGGCGATGATCCATGCCGGCATCGTCGACCGCGTGCTGGTGGTCGGTGCCGACACACCGCTGAACATCCCTTCGGTGGCGCCCGGCTTGCCGTTGTCGCCGGAGCGTACGCGTGGGGTCTACTGGGACTTCCAGGGCCCGTTCGGCGTGATGGGCGCCAGCGCCCAGTTCGCGCTGATCTACAGCCGCTACCGGCATGAGCATGGGGTCACGCCCGAGCAGATGGGCAAGATCGCGGTCAACGCGCGCTACCACGCGTCGCTGCACGAAGGCGCCATCTACCGCAAGCCGTTCACGCTGCAGGACTACCTCGACTCGCGCATGCTGTCCGACCCGATCCGGCTGCTCGACGGCGTGCCGATCG
>JANOJJ010000795.1:0-2302 GCA_031408155.1 Rubrivivax sp. | reverse complement strand
GGTCAGCGCCGATACGTGCTCGCCGCAGCCTGCGGACGCGGCAACTTCGCGCTGCTCGGAGAAGAGGCCGCCGCCGGTGTCGTACTGACCGTCAACGCTGCTTCACGTCGTCCGCAAAGAACGCGTTCAAGTCCTTGCCCGCCGCCGCGTCGGCAAAGCCGTCGAAGCGACCGTGCTCGGCCAGCAGTTTCGCGGCCTGCAAAAAGCCACCCCAGGCCGCGCGCGCCAGCGCACCGCCGACGCTGATGCGGCGCACGCCGAGCGCGCCGATGTCGGCCACGGTCAGCTCGCTGACCGACCCCACCAGCAGGTTCACCGGCTTGGGCGCCAGGCCGTTCACCACGGCCGCGATCTGCTCGCGCGTGCGGATGCCCGGCGCGTACAGGCAGTCGGCACCGGCGTTGGCGTAGGCCTGCAGCCGGGCCAGCGTTTCGTCGAGATCGGGCCGGCCGACCAGGAAACATTCAGCGCGGCCGACCAGCAGCGTGTCGCCGCCGGCCTGGTCGATGGCACGGCGGGCCGCACGCATGCGTTCGCAGGCCTCGTCGATCGAGAACAGCGGCCGCGCGGCGTCGCCGGTCGAATCCTCGATCGACAGCCCGGCCACGCCGGTCTCGACCGCCAGGCGCACGCTTTCGGCCACGCCGGTCGCATCGGCAGCGAAGCCGCTTTCGAAGTCGGCGTTGACCGGCACGTCGGTGGCGGCCACCATCTCGGCCAGATGGGCCAGTGCCATCTCACGCGTGATGCCGTTGTCGGCGTGCCCTTGCGACCATGCAAAGCCCGAACTCGTGCTGGCCAGTGCCTGGAAGCCCATGCCTTGCAGCATGCGCGCACTGCCCACGTCCCAGGGGTTGGGGATCACGAAGCAGCCGGCCTCGTGCAGCTGGTGGAAACGGCGCCTCTTGTCGGCGGCGCTGGGGCGGGGCTGGGTCATCGACAACGCTCCTCGCACAAGGCGTGTGGCTGCTCGGGTCGCGGATCTTGCCTGATCCGGCCCGGCGCTTCGGTACAAACGCTGCCAGAGCGCTCATCCCCCCGCTTTTGGAGACCGACGATGAACGAAGTGCTGCTGCAATCGCGCGCTGGCCCACTCGGCATCCTGTCGCCGTGCTGCTGCGTGGCGAGGGAGCGACCTTGTGCGTCGGCGCGAGCCGCACGCGCCGGGCTCAGCGCCCCCGCACCTGCAGCCCGCAGGCTGAGCGCGCAGGCCGCGCCGTGAGTGATCTCATTTCGGCGCCCAGCCTAGCACCGCCTTGACCTCGAGGAACTCGGCGAACGCGTGCTCGCCCCATTCGCGCCCGTTGCCCGACTGCTTGAAGCCGCCGAACGGTGCGCCCAGGTCGGACGCGGCGCTGTTGAGGTTGACCTGGCCGGCGCGCAGCCGGCCGGCTACGCGGCGCACCTGCTCGAGGTCGGTGCCCGAGACATAGGCCGCCAGACCATAGGGCGTGTCGTTGGCGATCTGCACCGCCTCGTCGACGGTGTCGTAGCCGATGACGACCAGCACCGGGCCGAAGATCTCTTCGCGCGCCACCGTCATCTGGTTGGTCACGTTGCCCAGCACCGTGGGCCGCACGTAGTAGCCCTGGTCCAGCCCGTCGGGCCGGCCCGGGCCGCCGGCGACCACGCTGGCGCCTTCTTCGATGCCCTTGTGGATCAGGGTCTGGATCTTGTCCCACTGCGTGCCCGACACCACCGGGCCGATGGTGGCGCCGCTGTCGGGCGCGCCGACGGTGGTGGCCTCGGCCACCTGCTTGGCGAGCGCCAGCGCGTCTGCCATCAGCGCATGGGGCACCAGCAGCCGGGTGGGGGCGTTGCAGCTCTGGCCGGAGTTGTTCATCACGCTGCGCACGCCGGCGGTGACGGCGCGCTTGAGGTCGGCCTCGGGCAGGATGATGTTGGGCGACTTGCCGCCGAGCTCCTGGTGCACACGCTTGACGGTGGGCGCGGCGTTACGCGCGACCTGGATGCCGGCGCGCGTGCTGCCGTTAAACGACACCATGTCGACCTCGGGGTGGCTGGCGATCGCAGCGCCCACCGTCGGCCCGTCGCCGTTGACGAGGTTGAACACGCCCGCCGGGACGCCGGCGGCGTGCAGGATCTCGGTCCAGATCTGGGCCGAGAAGGGCGCGATCTCGCTCGGTTTGAGGACCATGGTGCAGCCTACGGCGAGTGCCGGTGCCACCTTGCAGGCGATCTGGTTGACGGGCCAGTTCCACGGCGTGATCAGGCCGCAGACGCCGATCGGCTCTTTGACCACCAGCGTCGTGCCATGCAGCGCCTGGAAGGCGTAAGTTTT
>JANOJJ010000779.1:0-2925 GCA_031408155.1 Rubrivivax sp. | reverse complement strand
CCGCAATTCGCCCAACGTATTGCTCGACGCCGTGCTGGCCGCGGTGACGATGCCTTTCGACGACGGCATCGCCTACGAGCGCAGCCTGTCGGTCGAGGTCGAGAAGGCGGTCGAAGGCCGCGCCTTCAGGCACCAGTTCTTCGGCGAGCGCGAGCTGCGCAAGATCCCCGGCATCGGCGCCGACGTCAAGGGCCGCAAGGTCGAGCGCGTGGGCATCGTCGGCGCCGGCACCATGGGCGGAGGCATCTCGATGTGCTTTGCCAACGTGGGCATCCCGGTCACGATCGTCGACGCCACGCGGTCCAACCTCGACCGCGGGCTGGCCACCATCCGCAAGAACTACGAACGCTCGGTCAGCCGCGGCAGCCTGAAGCCCGAACAGCTCGAGCAGCGCATGGCGCTGATCAAGGGAACGCTGGCCTACGCCGACCTGGCCGAGGCCGACCTGATCATCGAAGCCGTGTTCGAGAACATGGCCTTGAAGAAAGAGATCTTCACCAGGCTCGACGCCATCGCCAAACCCGGCGCGGTGCTCGGCACCAACACCTCGACGCTCGACATCGACGAGATCGCCGCCGTCACCAAGCGGCCGCAGGATGTGGTCGGGCTGCACTTCTTCAGCCCGGCCAACGTGATGCAGCTGCTCGAGATCGTGCAGGCCAAGGCGACTGCGAACGACGCGTTGATGACGGCGCTGGACGTGGCCAGGACGATCAAGAAGACCGGCGTCGTGGCCAAGGTCTGCTACGGCTTCATCGGCAACCGCATGATGGACCCGTACGGCCGCGAAGCCGAACGCTGCGTGCTCGAAGGCGCCACGCCCGAGCAGGTGGATGGCGCACTCGAAAGCTTTGGCATGGCGATGGGCATCCTGGCGGTGTACGACATGGCCGGCGTCGACGTCGGCTACCTGACCCGCAAGGAGCGCGCACACCTGCTGCCCAAGGACCCGAGCTTCTACCGCCCGTCGGCGCTGCTGCACGAGCGCGGTTGGCTGGGACAGAAGACCGGCCGCGGCTATTACCGCTACGACGGCGCCGAGCGCAAGCGCACGCCGGACCCCGAAGCGATCGCGATCTTCCAGGCCGAAGCCGCTCGCCTGGGCGTGCCGCAACGCAAGCCGTCGGCCGACGAGATCCGCCAGCGCTGCCTGGTCGCGATGATCAACGAGGGTGCGCGCATCCTCGACGAAGGCATTGCCCTGCGCGCCAGCGACATCGACATCGTCTACGCCTCGGGCTACGGCTTCCCGCGCTACCGCGGCGGCCCGATGTTCCATGCCGACACGGTGGGCCTGAAGGTCATCCTGGACCAGATCCTCGAGTTCCAGAATCTTCTCGACCCGCAGTACTGGCAGCCCAGCCCGCTGCTGGAGCGGCTGGTGCGCGAAGGCAAGACCTTCGCCAAATGGCAAACCGAGCAAACCGAGCAAACCGAGCAGGCCGGCTGAACATTCCACCGAGGAGCCCCATCATGGCCAACGCCTTCATTCCCTACGGCATCTACTGGTCGACCCCATTTGCCAAGTGGCAGGGTTCGATCGCCCACCTCAACAGCATCCGGCTGGCCGCGAATTGCGCGCGCCGCATGCTCGACGCGCGCAAGGTCGACAACGCCGCGATCGACCTCGGCATCCTGGGCATCACCAACCCACAACTGGGCGCCTTCTACGGCCTGCCCTGGTTGACCGGCATGCTCGGCATCGACCAGGTGGCCGGCCCCACCGTGCAGCAGGCCTGCGCCACCAGCGCGCGCGCGCTGCAGATGGCGGCCCAGGAAGTGATGCTCGGCAGCGCCCACTGCGCGCTGGTGGTCACCGCCGACCGCTGCTCCAACGGACCCGTCGTGCATTACCCCGACCCGACCGCGCCGGGCGGCAACGGTCACACCGAACGCTGGGTGATGGACAACTTCGGCCACGACCCGTACGCCAAGAACGCGATGATCGACACCGCCGAGAACGTGGCGCGCCGCTTCGGCGTCGGCACGTCCGAGATGAACGACGCGGTGCTGCGCCGCCACGCCCAGTACCAGGACGCGCTGGCCAACGATCGGGCCTTCCAGCGCCGCTACATGCAGGACGTGCCGATCACCGATGCGGGCTTCCGCAAGCAGACCGGCACGCTGTCGGCCGACGAAGGCGTCTTCCCGACCA
Organism: Rubrivivax sp.; assembly: GCA_031408155.1. Lineage (GTDB taxonomy): Bacteria > Pseudomonadota > Gammaproteobacteria > Burkholderiales > Burkholderiaceae_C > Rubrivivax. The sequence goes on along the minus strand of JANOJJ010000779.1, from coordinate 770 downwards.
CGCTCGAGGGGCTGGCCAGGCTGAAGCCGGTCAAGCCCGATGGCACGGTGACCTTCGGCACCCAGACCCATCCGGCCGACGGCAACGCCGGCGCGATCGTGACCACGCGCGAACGGGCGCGCGAGCTGGCCAGCGACCAGGGCATCGAGGTCGAACTGCTCGGCTTCGGCCAGGCGCGCGTCGAAAAGGGCCACATGCCGATGGCCCCGGCGCCGGCGGCGATGGTGGCCCTGCAGCGCTGCGGCCTGACGATGAAGGACGTCGACGCGGTGAAGACGCACAACCCGTTTGCCGTCAACGACATCGCCTTCGCGCGCGAAACCGGCTTTGCGCTCGAGAAGATGAACAACTACGGCTCGTCGCTGATCTGGGGCCATCCGCAAGGCCCCACCGGGATGCGCTCGGTGATCGAACTGATCGAGGAGCTGGCGCTGCGCGGCGGCGGCACCGGCGTCTTCAGTGGCTGCGCCGCTGGCGACAGCGCAGTGGCACTGGTGCTGCAGGTGCGCTCTGCACGCTGAGAGCTCAGGCATGGGCCAGCCCTTCGAACGCGACAAGCTGATCCGCTTCCACCATTGCGACCCGGCCGGGATCGTGTTCTATCCGCAGTACTTCGTGCTCTTCAACGAGCTGGTCGAGGACTGGTTCAACCATGGGCTGCAGCAGAACTACGCCGACTTGGTCTACAAGCAGCGGCTGGGCACACCGATGGTCAAGCTGCAGACCGAATTCCTGTCGCCGAGCCAGATCGGCGAGACCCTGCGCCTGAG
>JANOJJ010000772.1:0-3107 GCA_031408155.1 Rubrivivax sp. | reverse complement strand
CCAGCGCCGGGCGCAGGCGCTGCGCGATGGCGTGGCTCTGCTCGTGGCGCTGCGCCTTGTCGACCAGACGGACCTGCAGGTCGCCTTGTTCGGCGTCGGTGCGCAACTCGTACTGGCGCACCAGGCCATTGAAGGTGATCGGGCTGGCGGTGCCGGCGTAACCCTGCAAGTCGGCCACCTCGGGCTGCCTGGCCAGATGTGCACCGAGTTCGTGCAGCGCGGCGGCGGTGTCTTCCAGCGCTGTGCCCGCAGGCATGTCGAGCACCAGCTGGAACTCGCTCTTGTTGTCGAACGGCAGCATCTTCAGCACCACGCCCAGCGCCGAGTTGGGCACCAGCGCCAGCGACACCGACAGCGCGACTGCCAGCAGGACCGCGCCGAGCAGCGTCCAGCGGCGCGCCGTGCTGTCCAGCAGTGGGCGCAGCACGCGTTCGAACAGGCGCGGAAGTTTGCCCGCCAGGCCGGTCGGCATGGCCTGTGCGTGCGCACCGTGGCTGCGCATCAGCCGCAGCGCCAGCCAGGGCGTGACCGTGAAGGCGATGGCCAGCGACAAGGCCATGCCCAGGCTCGAGTTGATCGGGATCGGACTCATGTACGGCCCCATCAGGCCGCTGACAAAGGCCATCGGCAGCAGCGCGGCGATCACGGTCAGGGTGGCCAGGATGGTCGGGCCGCCGACCTCGTCGACCGCGGCCGGGATGATCTCCGCGAGCGATCTGCCCGGTTCGAGCTGCTGGTGGCGATGGATGTTCTCGACCACCACGATCGCGTCGTCGACCAGGATGCCGATCGAGAAGATGAGCGCGAACAGCGACACCCGGTTGAGCGTGAAGCCCCAGGCCCAGCTGGCGAAGAGCGTGGCCGTCAGCGTCAGGATCACCGCGGCGCCGACGATCACTGCCTCGCGCCGGCCCAGCGCCAGGCCCACCAGCAGGATCACGGAGGCGGTGGCGAAGGCCAGCTTCTGGATCAGCTTGTTGGCTTTCTCGGCCGCGGTCTGGCCATAGTCGCGCGTGACGGTCGCCTGCACGCCGGCCGGGATCACGGTGTTGCGCAACGCGTCGATCCGCTCACGCACGGCGCGGGCCACGTCGACGGCGTTTTCCCCCGGCTTCTTGGTCACGCTCAAGGTCAGCGCAGGAAACACCGCGCCGGCAGCGGCGCTGGCCGAGCCCGCGGCTGCACCTGGCGTGTACCAGACGTAACGCTTCGGCTGCGCGGCGCCAGGTTCGACCTTCGCCACCTCGCGCAGGTAGACCGGCCGGCCCTGGTGCACGCCGACCACCAGCTCGCCGACCTCGTCGGCGCTGCGCAGGAACTCGCCGGTCTCGACCGCCAGCATGCGGCCCGGCGCAGTCGGGTCGACCACGCTGCCCGAGGGCATGCCCAGATTGGCCGCCGCCAGTGTCTGCTGCAGACGAAGCAGGTCCACGCCGCGCTCGCGCATGCGGCTGGGCTCGAGCGTCACCTGCACGACGCGGCCCGGGTCGCCGATGGTCTTGACCTCACGCGCACCGGGCACGCGCTTGAGTTCGGCCTCCATCGTGTGCGCGACCTGCGCGAGTTCGAGCGCGCTGGTTTCGTCTCGGCTCCACAGCGTGACGGCCAGCACCGGCACGTCGTCGATGCCCTTGGGCCGCACGATCGGCGTCAGCGTGCCCAGGCCGGCCGGCAGCCAGTCCTGATTGGCGTTGATCACGTCGTACAGGCGCACCAGGGCGTCGATGCGTGGCACGCCGACCTTGAACTGCACGCTGACCATGGCCACGCCGGGACGGGCTACCGAAGTGGTGTGCTCGATGCCTGCGACCTGGCTCAGTACCTGCTCGGCCGGCCGTGCCACCAGGCTCTGCACGTCGGCCGCCGCGGCGCCGGGGAAGGGGATGATCACGCTGGCCATCGTGACGTTGATCTGCGGCTCTTCCTCGCGCGGGGTGACCAGCAGCGCGAACAGGCCCAGCAGCAGCGCCACCAGCGCCAGCAGCGGCGTCAGGGCGTGGTGCTGGAACGTTGCGGCCAGGCGGCCCGAGACGCCGAGCGGAGTTGGCGTCATGGCGTTGTTCATCCTGCGCTCAACGGGCCGGGCGCGCGCCGGCCAGGCCGGCCGCGATCGCTTGCGCCGCGACCTTGTCGCCCGCCTTCAGTCCGGCCAGCACGTCCACACCAGCGGCGCCGTGATCGGTACCCAGGCGCACCGCGCGCAACGCGAAGATGTCGCCCTGGGCGAGGTAGACCGCAGTCAGCTCGCCGCGGCGCAGCACGGCGGCCGCAGGCAGGCGCAGCGTCGACGGGGTGGCCGATGCGGCTGCCGCCGCAGCGCTGAACTGCACCCGCGCGACCTGCCCCGGCAGCAGGCCGGGCAAGGCTGCAGGCGGCAGGTCGAGCCGCCATTCGACGGTCTGCGACACCGGGTCGGCGCTGGCCAGCTCGGTCTTGCGCATGGGCTGCACGCGTCGGCCATCGGGCAGTTCGATGTCGACGCGGGTGGCGCGACGCGCCAGCTCGGCCTGTGACAGCGGTACCTGGGTGGTGACCCGCAGGCCGCCCGGGGAGAACAGGGTGGCGATGGCGCGGCCGGGGCTGGCCAGGTCGCCGGCTTCGAGGTGGGTCGCCATCACCACGCCGTCGAACGGGGCGGTGACGCCGGCAAAGCCGCGCGCCAATGCAGCTTGCGCGCGCGCGGCCTGCGCCTGTCGCACGCCGGCCAGCGCGCCCTCGAGCTGCGTCTGGGCGGTGTCGAGCGCGGCCTGGCTGACGAAGCCCTGTGTGCGCAGCTCGCGTGTCCGCTCGGCCGCCACGCGGGCGTTACGCGCCTCGGCCTCGGCCTGCGACAGCCCGGCCTCACTGCGCTGCACGCCGGCCTGGGCGTCGCGCGCATCGATGCGCGCGATCGGCTGGCCGGCCTTGACGCGGTCACCCGCCTTGACCAGCAGCGCCAGCACGTTGCCGCCGAGCTGGGCCGAAACCGTGGCTTGGCGCAACGGCTCGAGGTGTCCTTCCAGCGTCAGGCTGGTGCCGCCTGCAGCGGCGCGGGCTTCGATCAACGGCACGTCGGCCGCCAGCACCGGCGTGAGCAGTCCGAGACCCGCCGCGGCGACGGCGGCCGC
>JANOJJ010000767.1:0-2539 GCA_031408155.1 Rubrivivax sp. | reverse complement strand
CATCACCGGGGTCGATCTGGTCGAGCAGATGATCCGCGTGGCCGCCGGCGAGAAGCTGCCCTTCACGCAAGAGCAGATCCCGCGCCGCGGCTGGGCGATCGAGTGCCGCATCAACGCCGAGGATCCGTTCCGAGGTTTCCTGCCGTCCACCGGCCGCCTGGTGCGCTACCAGCCGCCGGCGCAGACGATGGAGGCGGCGCTGCCGGTACCGTCGCAGCAGGACGCCGCTGGCCGTGTCGTCGTGGGCGGCGGCGTGCGCGTCGACACCAGGGTCTACGAAGGCGGCGAGATCCCGATGTTCTACGACTCGATGATCGCCAAGCTGATCGTGCACGGCGTCGACCGGCTCGACGCCATTGCCAAGATGCGCGAAGCGCTCAACGGCTTCGTGATCCGCGGCGTGTCGAGCAACATCCCGTTCCAGGCCGCGCTGCTGGCGCACCCGAAGTTCGTCGCCGGCGACTTCGACACCGGTTTCATCGCCGAGCACTACAGCCGGGGCTTTCGCCCCGAGGACGTGCCGCACGACGACCCTGATTTCCTGATCGCGCTGGCTGCCGGCACCTACCGCCGCTACCGCGACCGCGCTGCCGGCATCAGTGGCCAACTGGCCGGGCACCATGTTCGCATCGGCAGCGACTTCGTCGTCGTCATCCGGGGCGAAGGTGGCGAGCATCGTCACGTGGCGGTGAGTGTCAAGGTCGGCGACAGTACCGAGGTCACGGTCGGCACGCGCAGCTACGACATCAGCAAGGACTGGAGCTTTCGCAACATCCGCAGCGCCGGCACCTGCAACGGCCGCGCCTTCACGGCCCAGGTCGAGCGCCACGGCCTGTGGTACCGGGTCGAGCACAACGGCCGCCGCATCGAGGCCATGGTGATGACGGCACGCGCCAGCGAACTGCTGCGCGTGATGCCGTTCAAGGCAGCGGCCGACATGAGCAAGTTCCTGCTCTCGCCGATGCCCGGCCTGCTGGTCGAGGTGGTGGTCAAGCCCGGGCAGACGGTGCAGGCCGGCGAGCGCCTGGCCGTGATCGAGGCGATGAAGATGGAGAACATCCTCACCGCCACGCAGGAAGGCGTGGTCAAGGCGGTGCTGGCCAGCAAGGGCGAGAGCCTGAGCGTCGACCAGCCGATCATCGCTTTCGCCTGAGCCCGCATGCCATGAGCAGCAAGCCCTTTCGCATCCTCGGCATCCAGCAGATCGCCATCGGCGGCATCGACAAGCAGCGCCTGCGGTCGCTCTGGGTCGACATGCTGGGCCTGACCGTGAAGAGCAATTTCGTCAGTCAACGCGAGAACGTCGACGAGGACGTCTGCTCGCTCGGCAGTGGCGCGCATGCGGTGGAAGTCGACCTGATGCAGCCGCTGGACCCGGACAAGAAGCCGGCCGTGCACGCCACGCCACTCAACCATGTCGGCCTGTGGGTCGACGACCTGCCGCAGGCCATGCAGTGGATGACCGCCAACGGCGTGCGCTTTGCGCCCGGCGGCATCCGCAAGGGCGCGTCCGGTCACGACATCTGCTTCATCCACCCGAAGGGCAATGACGAGTTTCCGCTCTGCGGCGAGGGCGTGCTGATCGAACTGGTGCAGGCGCCGCCCGACGTGGTGAGCGCACTCGGCTGATCGCAGCAGCGCTGTCGAGCCCCGTCGCCGAGGGGCTTGAAGCGCCCGTGCCGGCGCTCGGGACGCGGCGTTCCGGCCTGCGACAATCGCTGCCGTGAACACACCTGACCCCCTCCTGCCGCCGGCCCAGGCCCTGCCGCCGCACACGCCCTTGTCGGCCTACTACAGCGACGGCGCCGACCGACGGCGCTTTCTGACCAGCATCTTCGACGACACGGCACCCGACTACGACCGCCTTGAGCGTGTCCTGGCCCTCGGCTCGGGCCCCTGGTATCGGCGCATGGCCTTGCAGCGCGCCGGCCTGGCGGTCGGCGCACAGATGCTCGATGTCGGCATCGGCACCGGCCTGGTGGCGCGCGAGGCGCTCGCCTTGATCGGTCCGCAGGGCCGCGTCGTGGGTGTCGACCCCAGCCCCGGCATGATGGGCGAGGTGAGCCTGCCCGGCGTCGAACTGGTGACAGGCCGGGCCGAGGCCCTGCCGCGCCCCGATGCCAGCTGCGACTTTCTGAGCATGGGCTACGCGCTGCGTCACATCGACGACGTGAGAGCAGCCTTCGGCGAATTCCACCGCGTGCTCAAGCCGGGCGGGCGCCTGCTGATGCTCGAGATCAGCAAGCCGGCCTCCCGAGTCGGCAGCGTGGCCCTCAAGGCCTACATGCGCGTGCTGGTGCCGCTGATCGCCCGCTTCGTCTCCAAGCGGCGCGACAGCGCCCACCTGTGGCGCTATTACTGGGACACGATCGAGGCCTGCATCCCGCCCGAGTCGATCCTCGAGGCGCTGCGTGGCGCAGGCTTCGAGCGCGTCGAGCGGCACGTCGAGCTGGGCATCTTCTCCGAGTACCGCGCCGTCAAGGCGGCCTGACCGGTCGTGGCGCGCCTGGTGGCCGGCGGCGTGGTCGATTCGAATCCT
>JANOJJ010000658.1:0-1919 GCA_031408155.1 Rubrivivax sp. | reverse complement strand
GGCGTTGCTGGTGCTGAAGAACAAGACGAAGTTGCAGGACGCCAACGACATCGCGGCGCTCAAGCGCTGCGACATCGTCATCACCTGCCAGGGCGGCGACTACACGACCGAGGTCTTCCCCAGGCTGCGCGCCGCCGGCTGGAGCGGCCACTGGATCGACGCCGCGTCGACGCTGCGCATGAAGGACGACGCGGTCATCATCCTCGACCCCGTCAATCTGCCGCTGATCCAGGCCGCGCTGAAGAAGGGCGGCCGCAACTGGATCGGCGGCAACTGCACGGTCAGCTGCATGCTGATGGGCGTGGGCGCGCTGTACAAGGCCGGCCTGGTTGAGTGGATGTGCACGCAGACCTACCAGGCGGCTAGCGGCGGCGGTGCGCAGCACATGCGCGAGCTGCTGACGCAGTACGGCACGCTCAACGCCTCGGTGGCTGCGCTGCTGGCCGACCCGAAGAGCGCCATCCTGGAGATCGACCGGACGCTGATTGCCAAGCAGCGTTCGCTGTCCACCGAGGAGACCACCAACTTCAGCGTGCCGCTGGGCGGCTCGCTGATTCCGTGGATCGACAAGGACCTCGGTATCGGCAAGAACCGGGATGAGCCCGGCTGGGGCATGTCCAAAGAAGAGTGGAAGGGCATGGCCGAGACCAACAAGATCCTCGGCCAGGGCGAAGGCTTCGGCTCGGCCCCGGTGCCGGTGGACGGCTTGTGCGTGCGGGTGGGCGCCATGCGCTGCCACAGCCAGGCCCTGACCTTCAAGCTGAAGAAAAACGTGCCGGTGGTCGACATCGAAGCGATGATCGCGGCCGACAACGCCTGGGTGAGCGTGGTGCCCAACAACCGCGAGGCGACCATCCGCGACCTGACACCGGTGGCCGTCTCCGGCACGATGACGATTCCGGTGGGCCGCATCCGCAAACTGGCGATGGGGCCGGAGTACGTCGGCGCGTTTACCATCGGCGACCAGTTGCTGTGGGGTGCAGCCGAACCGCTGCGCCGCATGCTGCGAATCTTGCTGCAGGCCTGATCCGAGTACTGGCAGATGCCCGAGGTCGTTGTCCACCGGCAACATTCCGGCGCATGGGGACGAAACAATGCATTTCCGGCGTGAACGTCAGTCTTTGCGTGAGCTAGTCAGCCTATATGCTTGATGCTATTGTGTTTTCCACCGCGTCAGTATGATCGGCGTGCCGCCCGGTGGGGTTGAATGGACGTCGTTGTCGGCGGGTCTCGTGAAGAGAGCCCGCCGTTCGTTTTGGGGGACGCCTTGGAACAACGCTCAATGAAAACAGGGCGCTTTGCGCTGACTACGGTGGCGCTCGCCGCCGGGTGTCTGCTGGGCTCGTCAGCCCTGGCGCTGGGCCTGGGTCGACTGACCGTGCAATCTGCACTCGGTGAGACCTTGCGCGCCGACATCGACGTCACCAGCCTTTCGCCCGAAGAGGCTTCGTCGTTGACGCTGCGTGTGGCGTCACCCGAGGCCTACCGTGCAGCGGGCGTCGAATACAACGCGGCGCTGGCCGGCGCCCAGGTCACCCTGCAGCGACGCCCCGACGGTCGCCCGATGCTGCGCGTGGTGAGCGACCGGCCGTTGGTCGAACCCTTCATCGACGTGATCGTCGAGGCGACCTGGTCCACCGGTCGCCTGGTGCGCGAGTACACCCTGCTGCTCGACCCGCCCACCCGGCTGGCTGCGCCGCCGCCGGCACCCAGTCCGGCCATCACCGCCGCAGCACCGGCGCCGGCGCCGGCTGCGCCTGCAGCCCCGCCACCGGTGGCTGCGGCCCAGACACCAGCCGCGCCAACACCGCGCACGGCACCGCCAGCGGCGGCGGCTGCACGGGCCGACGGCAGCGCAGGCGACTACGTGGTCCGTGGCGGCGACACCTTGTCGCGCATCGCGTCGCGCTCGCAACGCC
>JANOJJ010000608.1:0-4945 GCA_031408155.1 Rubrivivax sp. | reverse complement strand
CAACTTGAAGTACTGCCACATCAACTCGTCGCTGATCGACAGGATTTTGGCGAACATGGTGTTCGCCGGCTCGGTGATGCCGACGTAGTTGCCCTTGCTCTTGGACATCTTCTCGACCCCGTTCAGCCCCTCGAGCAGCGGCATGGTCAGGATGCACTGCGGCTCCTGGCCGTATTCCTGCTGCAGCGCGCGCCCGACCAGAAGGTTGAACTTCTGGTCGGTGCCGCCGAGCTCGAGATCACTCTTCAAGGCCACCGAGTCGTAGCCCTGCATCAACGGGTACAGCAACTCGTGGATGCTGATCGGGCTGCCAGCCTTGAAACGCTTGCTGAAGTCGTCGCGCTCAAGCATGCGCGCCAGCGTGTACTTGGCCGCCAGCTCAATCATGCCGCGCGCACCCAGGGCGTCGCTCCATTCGCTGTTGTAGCGGATCTCGGTGCGCTCGGGGTCGAGCACCAGGCTGGCCTGGGCGTAGTAGGTCCTGGCATTGGCCTCGATCTGTTCGCGCGTGAGCGGCGGGCGGGTGGTGTTGCGGCCCGAAGGGTCGCCGATCATCGACGTGAAGTCGCCGATGAGAAAGATCACCGTATGCCCCAGGTCCTGCAGCTGGCGCAGCTTGTCCAGCACCACGGTGTGGCCGATATGAATGTCGGGCGCCGTCGGATCGAGCCCGAGCTTGACGCGCAACGGCGTGCCGGTGGCGTCGGCCCGCGCCAGCTTGACCCACCAGTCAGCCTCGGGCAGCAGCTCTTCGCAGTGGAGAAGGGTTACGGCCATGGCCTGGCGCACGCGGTCAGTGATCGGATGCGCGGGCGCAGCCGCTGATGCTTTGGACATGGAGGCGTTGCTTTAGGGTTTCTTGGTAGGCCGGCGGCGGGGCATCGGCGAGCAGGCCTTGGCTATACTCGCGCCATCCGCTTGCCGGCAGATTGAGCTCGATGCTCGATCGGCGGCGGATTCTAGTGGACGGTCTGTTGCAGGCCGTTCTCCCGAAACCCGCCTCGGCCCGCGAGGTCAGGCGCCACGCTTCGGAAGTTCCTTTTTGATTTCATCTGGCGCTCTGCTACGCGCGCACGCGCTACGTTTCGTGACTCGTCACCGTCGACGCCTGATGGCGGCGGTGGTCGTTGGCCTCGGCGGCTTTACCGTCGCGGCGTTCGGCATCGCACCCTTGATGCCCGACGCCGCCAGCCTGCCGCTGCGCAACCTGTCGGAGAACCTGCAGCCCGACGGTCTGGGCGCACAGCTCGACGCGCTGGCCGGTCAGCCACTGGACCTGCGCCGCAGCACCGTCAGCCGCAGCACCGACAGCGCAGAGGCGCTGTTGCTGCGACTGGGTGTCGCCGACGCTTCGGCGGCGACTTTCATTCGGCAGGACGGCCTGGCTCGTCGCCTGCTTCAAGGGCGCGGTGGCAAGCTCGTGCAGGCGACCGCCGACGCCAATGGCCACCTGCAACAACTGGTGGCCCGCTATGCGGCTGAAAAGCTCGAGCAACGCCAGACCCATTTCGCTCGCTTGACGCTCGACAAGGTCGGTGGGCGCTGGCTGGCCCGCAGCGAGACGGCAGCACTGGTAGCCGGCGTTCGCCTGGGCAGCGGCAGCATCCGCAGCAGCCTGTTTGCGGCCACCGACGATGCCGGCTTGCCCGACGCCGTGGCCACGCAACTGGCCGAGATCTTTGCGACCGACATCGATTTCCATCGCGAACTGCGCAAAGGTGACACCTTTTCCGTGGTTTACGAATCGCTCAGCGCCGACGGCGAGACCGTGCCCTGGAACGAAGGCGTCGGCCGTGTCCTGGCTGCCGAGTTCGTCAACGGCGGCAAGGCCCATCAGGCGGTCTGGTTCGTCGACGGCCACAGCCGCGGCAGCTATTTCGGGCCCGACGGCTATAGCCGCCGCCGTGCCTTTCTGGCCAGCCCGCTTGAGTTCTCGCGCGTCACGTCTGGCTTCGCAATGCGATTGCACCCGCTGCAGCAGAGCTGGCGCGCCCACCTCGGGGTCGACTACGGCGCGCCCACCGGTACGGCCGTACGCGCAGTGAGTGATGGCACCGTGCGCTTTGCCGGCCGGCAGAACGGCTACGGCAACGTCGTCGAGCTCGAGCACGGCAATGAGCGCAGCACCTTGTACGCCCACCTCAGCCGGGTCGACGTTCGCGCGGGCCAGCGCGTCGGGCAGGGTGACCACATCGGCGCCGTCGGCGCCACCGGCTGGGCGACCGGCCCGCACCTGCACTTCGAGTTCCGGGTGGCTGGCCAGCACCAGGATCCGCTGCAGATCGCCAAGGCGGCTGCCGCAGCGGCGCTGGATCCGGCCGACCACCAGCGCTTCAAGCACAGCGCGAAGACCGTTCAGGCCAAGCTGCAGTTGGCGGGCAGCGTGACCAGCGCCCGCAGCCGCTTCGAATAGCGCGCAGGCTGCCCGGCCCGTGGCTGTCTATGTCGGGCTCATGTCCGGCACGTCGCTCGACGGTGTGGACGGCGTCCTGGCCGACTTCGATCCGCACGACCTGCGCCCGCTGCGTGTTCGAGCCCACGCGCATGCTGCATTCACCGACTCCCTGGCTCGAGAACTGTTGGCATTGAACAGTCCCGGCGACAACGAGTTGCACCGTGCCGCGCTGGCCGGCAATGCGCTGATGGAGTTGTACGCCGAGGTGGTCGGGCGTCTGCTGGATGCAAGCGGCACCTTGGCCCACGAGGTGCACGCGCTGGGCGCGCATGGCCAGACCGTGCGCCATCGACCACAAGCCTTCGGTGGCCCGGGCTACACGCTGCAACTGTGCAACGGCGCCTTGCTGGCCGAACGTACTGGCATCACCACCGTGTGTGATTTTCGGTCTGCCGACCTGGCAGCCGGCGGCCAGGGCGCACCGCTGGTGCCCGCCTTCCATGCCGCCTGCTTCGGACAAGCCGGCCGCGACGTGGCCGTGCTCAACGTGGGCGGTATCGCCAACCTGAGCTTGCTGCCGGCCGATGGCACGGTGCGCGGCTTTGACAGCGGGCCCGGCAACGTGTTGATGGATCTGTGGAGCCGGCGCAGCTTCGGACTGGCCTACGACGCCGGTGGCCGCAGGGCGGCAGCCGGGCAGGTGCAACCCGACCTCTTGTCAGCGCTGATGGCCGACCCGTACTTCGGCTTGCCTCCCCCGAGGAGCACCGGACGCGACCAGTTCAATGCCGAATGGCTCGATGCGCACTTGTCGTGCCACATCGACCCGGCCTGCACGGCCTCCGACGTGATGAGTACCTTGGCTGAACTGACCGCGCGCAGCGTTGCCGAGTCCTTGCGCATCCACCTGCCGCAGGCGCAGCGCCTGCTGGTGTGTGGGGGCGGTGCTTTCAATGCGCACCTGATGGCACGCTGGCGCGACTTGCTGCCGGGGGTCGAAGTGAACAGCACCGACGCTGTGGGCGTGCCGCCCGATCAGGTCGAGGCCCTGGCCTTCGCCTGGCTTGCAGCGAGTCGGTTGGCCGGACGCAGCGCCAGCTTGCCGGCGGTGACGGGTGCGCGCGCGGCCAGGCTGCTGGGCGCGATCCACGCCGCGCCGCCTTGAGCCGGCCGGCAGTTCAGCCTATCAGGCCGAGAAGGACGACCCGCACCCGCAGGTGGTGGTGGCGTTCGGATTCTTGATCACGAACTGGGCGCCCTGCAGGTCTTCCTTGTAGTCGATCTCGGCACCCGCCAGGTACTGCAGGCTCATTGCGTCGATCAACAGCGTGACGCCGTTCTTGGCCATCTGCGTATCGTCCTCGTTGACAACCTCATCGAAGGTGAACCCATACTGGAAGCCAGAGCATCCGCCGCCTTGCACGAAGACTCGCAGCTTGAGCTCGGGATTGCCTTCTTCGGCCACCAGGTCAGCAACCTTGGCCGCAGCGCTGTCGGTGAATATCAGCGGTGAGGACATGTCGTCAGTGGAGGTTTGGACCGGTTCGGCAAGGGCGTTCATGGAATCTCCAGTTCGGGCATCAGACAGACAAGCAAGTCGGACCGCAGGCGACAGCGCCGTGTCATGCATCGTTCGAAGCTGCCAGCACGAGTGCGGGCCTTTCAGCCGATTTCAAGGGACGCAACTCACCGTCGATGCCTGCACCCTGGTGCATTTCGAGCAGTTCGTAGCGCCCGTTCCCTGTAATTCGCGCCGTCGGCTGCAACTCCAGCAGATCGCTCGACTGCAGCGGTCCCCTGACTTCACTGCGGATGATCACATGGCCGGCTTTCACCTCGCCAAGGACGCGGGCATTTTGGCTGATCACTCGAGCAGGCTGTTCGGCCAGGATAGTTGACGCTGGCCAGCTTCGAACCGGCGCACCTGCCGGGCCAGTCGATCCTGTGCAGCCTGTTCGGCCTTGACGACGCTGTCGGCGGTGGAGCGCGCTCGGTCGTTGTCGACGCGAAGCGCGGCGCGCACGATTCAGCGCAGCGGCCGAGACAAGTGGCTGCGCACAATCATGCGCGGCGCACTCACCGACAAGCGGCGATGCAGCAGTTTCCAGCGCACGCGGCCAGACGCGGGGTCAGGGTCTCGCGCAGAGAGCGCCGTTGTGCAGGCACGGACGGGTCGCGTGCCCGCGACCTCACCGCTTGCTGAACTGCTTGCGACGGCGGGCGCCGTGCAGACCGACCTTCTTGCGTTCGACTTCACGCGCATCACGCGTCACGAAGCCGGCACGGCTGAGATCGCCCTTGAGCGCCACGTCATAGTCGATCAGCGCGCGCGTAATGCCGTGACGCACCGCGCCGGCCTGGCCAGATTCGCCGCCGCCGTGCACGTTGACCTTGATGTCGAACGCTGTCTCGTTAGCCGTCAGCAGCAGGGGCTGCTTGACGATCATGATCGTCAGGCCAACGGCCTCGCCGCCGGCCTCCGAAACTCCGGGTGAAAACCGGGGACAGACCACGGTTTCCCACTGGGCAGAACCCCCGTTCCGCCCCTCG
>JANOJJ010000830.1:0-2536 GCA_031408155.1 Rubrivivax sp. | reverse complement strand
AAGCGGCGTTCGGCGCACGCCTGATGTCGGACGGTGGCAGTGGCAAGACCGGGGGCTTCCTGCTCAACAACCAGTTGACCGACTTTTCGCTGGCGCCAGCCGACGAGCAGGGCCGCCTGGTCGCCAACCGGGTGCAGCCGGGCAAGCGGCCGCGCTCGAGCATGAGCCCGACGCTGGTGTTCGACCGCCGCGACGGCCGTCTGGTGATGAGCCTTGGCTCGCCCGGTGGCGCGGCCATCATTCACTTCACGGCCAAGACGCTGATCGGCAGCCTGGACTGGGGACTGGATCTGCAGCAGGCGATCGCCCTACCCAACTTCGGCAGTTTCAACGGGCCGACGGTGCTGGAAGCGGGGCGCTTTTCCAGACCGACGGTCGAGGCCCTGAAGGCACGCGGCCATGCGGTCGTCGAGATCGAGCTGACGAGTGGCCTGCAGGCGCTGCAACGCACGCCGGGCGGCTGGTTCGGTGGTGCCGACCCTCGACGTGAAGGGGTGGTGCTGGGGGACTAGGGATACCGGCGCGGTGACGCCTGCCGTTGGCCGACCCGCTGACGCTCAAGTCAAGCGGCATGATGCGAACCGGACACGACGCAGCCGGCGCGACCATCGGCCGTCGATCGGACGCCGGAGCGCGATTTCACGCGCGACGGCTGAGTCTGTGTCCACTCGCTGCCCGCTGCCCGCTGCTGTACCCTCGTCGTCCACCCAGCCCGGTCGACGTTCGCGCCGCCATCCCATGCTGTTCGAACCCGATCGCCACGAAGCACTCTGCGACATCGCCTGGGACGCATCGCGGGCGCGCGAGGCGATCCGATTGATCGTCGACGACATCGAGCACAGCCGCCTGGCCGCAGGCCGCTGGCCGGTGCATCCGCTCGACGAAGAGGGCGACCGGCCTCGAACCGGCTTCAAGAGTCTTTACCTCGGCAGCGCCGGGGTGCTGTGGGCGCTGTGGTACCTGGCGCGCGAGGGCGCGGTGGAACTCGGGTTCGATCCGGCGGACGGCCTGCAACAGGCCCTCGCCGACTACCACAGCGATCCCGACACCGGGCAGGTCGTGCCGTCCTACAACCTGGGCGAGGTCGGCATCCTGCTCGTGCAGTGGCGCTTGACGGGGTCGGGCGTGGCGGCGGACAGGCTCTACGCGTCGGTCCGGTCGAACATCGGCAATCCGACCAACGAGGCGCTGTGGGCAGCACCCGGCACCATGCTGGCGGCCTGGCACCTGTGGCAAGCGACCGCAGAGCCACGCTGGCGCGACCTGTTCCTGCAGAACGTCGAGCAGCTCTGGCAGACCTGGGTCTTCGATGCCCAGGCCCGGTGTCACCTGTGGACCCAGGACATGTACGGCAAGGTCGTGCAGTACCTCGGCGCCGGTCACGGCTTCGTGGGCAATGTCTATCCCTTGCTGAGGGGCGCTTCGCTGCTCGACGCGGGCCGCCGCGAAACGCTCTACGAGCGCTGCGAGGCGACCCTGCAGGCCAACGCAAGGTTCGAAGGCGGCGCGGTCAACTGGCCGCCCGGCCTGTTTACGCCGCGACCCGGCGGAGCGCGCATGCTGATGCAGTGGTGCCACGGCGCGCCGGGCATGGTGACCGGACTGGCGGACTTTCCGCCGCACCGGTCGCCGGCCATGGATGCGCTGCTGATCGGGGCCGGCCACGCGATCTGGCAGGCCGGGCCGCTGGCCAAGGGCTATGGCCTTTGCCACGGCACGGCGGGCAACGGCTATGCCTTCCTCAAGCTGTACCAGCGCACCGGCGACGCCCTGTGGCTGGAACGTGCGAGATCCTTTGCCGTGCACGCGATCGCCCAGCGCGATCAACTGCGACAACAGTACGCGCAAGGACGCTACACACTGTGGACAGGAGACCCGGGTCTTGCGGTCTATCTCTGGCATTGCCGCGATGGAACGGCGCAGCTGCCGGGGTTGGACATCGTTTGATGACCACCGCCGCGCCATGACGCGAAGTGCCGATTGGCGGTGCGCGCGCCACCGGTGTTGACCGCCAGCGGCTTGAACAGGCCCAGCTTGGCGGTGCCGAGTTTCATGCCCACGGCGGCGAGTCGCTGCGCGTGCACCGCGGCCTGTCGGCGGCCGGCGCGCGCGCCGCGGCGTTGCGGCTGCTGCAGCGGGTGTAGCTGCCGCAGGCGGCGCAGCGCCTCGACGCCTACCCGCACCAGCTCTCGGGTGGCCAGCGCCATCGCGTCGTGATCGCGATCGCGCTGGCCTGCGGGCCCGGTCTGCTGATCGCCGATGAGCAGGACGTCGGCCATCAGTCGGCCCAGCGGATGCAGCGCGCCTCGTGCCCGGGCGCCACCGTCTGCGCCGCCGGCGGGGCGAGCTGGCACTCTTCGACGACGAGCGCGCAGCGGTCAGCAACACGCTGGTGCTAGTGCTTGTGCTAGTGCGTTGCCGCGGCGCCGCGCGGCTTCACGAATGTCCTCAGCACGTACGCCGAGACGTCGGCGATGTCCTGGCGCGCGAGCGCCTTGCCGAATTCGGGCATCTCGCCGTGCCCGCGCGAGACCGC